>CAYHML010000028.1:0-8179 GCA_964357675.1 uncultured Candidatus Saccharibacteria bacterium
ATTGAGGGTTAAGTTTCCACTTTTTGTCTGTGGAAGAAGCGATGTATTAAGTGGTACCATTGAATCATTTCCACCCGTTGGTGCAACTGTTGGTGCCGTCCATGCGAAAACGTACGAGATACCGAAAGAGAGAACGATGGCAAGAACGATAACTTTAAGGGATTGGGTGATATTGTTCATAATAAATTTGCTAATGGATAATAATTACTACTCCGCCGGTGGTGGTGGGAGTGTTATTTTTTTCGCTGCTTCCTGCTGCTGTTGTGGTGAAAGTGGTTTAGGAAGCTTGATTGTTGTTATCACCGTACTCGTAGCAGGAGGTGGAGGAAGAGAAATATTTTCAGAAGGCAAATTCTGAGGAACCAAGAGGACTTCTTTAGTCTCTTGTTTTAATACATTATAATTATCAAAATATTTTGCTACGAAAATAATCCCAAGCACAATAACTACTGCACTAATGAGTACAATTAAATTTCTTTTTTCCATGCGTAAAAGTATATCACGATACATAGCAAATAACGTATGAGGTGTGGATAACTAAAAAAACAAAAGGGGCTTGAGTGTTGAACTCAAACCCCTATACATCATTTAATTTTTTTATTCAGTCCTTCGGGAGGAGCAACTTCCTCCCTTCAATGGATACAAGATCATATCCGGAAGGGGGGAAATTATTTTCCTTGAAGGTTCTTGAGAACATCACTTTACTGTCAGAAAGACTGCGGAGCTGGTACCTCGTCCGCTCGTTCGACAGCACGGTACTTGAAAGAACCTCACATGAGCCGGGGAGCGTAGTAGAGTTCGAAACATCGAAGTACGACCCCAAAACGCACAACGCAAAGAAGAATGAAGCGCTCGCCACAAGAAGGCGGGCCATAGCTCTCTTACCTTTCTTAGTCACCACGTCATACATTCCAATAATCGAGAAGAGTACCACGCCTGCAAGAATAAGCACCATATACTCAAACATATCCCTCCCTCCTCAAACTTTTTAATGTGTTATCTCCTTATATTATAGCAGTTTTGACAAAATTTGTCAATTCGCTAATAGCGAGGCGTTCCTGTTCGCCGGTATCACGATGACGAATTGTAATAGTATCTTTAAGCTCTGGGTGTTCCTGCCCTGAGCTTGTCGATGGGTCCCCTAGGGTATCAAAGTCGATCACCACACAAAATGGCGTACCAATCTCATCCTGACGACGATAGCGTTTACCAATATTACCATTGTCATCCCACATAATCTGAGGAATATCTTTTTTGAGGAGTGCGTACACTTCACGTGCTTTTGCCACAAGCTCTGGTTTATTTTTGAGGAGAGGTGAGACCGCTACCTTGATAGGTGCAAGATGCGGAGCGAGTTTAAGAACAACACGCGTCTCCCCGTTCATTTGATCTTCATAATATGCGTCACACATAATAGCGAGAAAAACACGACCCATTCCCATCGATGTTTCAAGAATCCATGGCACATACTTTTCCACTGTTTCAGGGTCGGTGTAACGAAGATCTACTCCCGAGAACTTCTGATGCTGTGTTAAATCATAATCAGTACGATCATGGATACCTTCAACTTCATCAAATCCTCCAGGAAATTCATACTCGATATCCCACGCATCCTTCGCATAAAACACAAGATTTTCGTGCTGTTTAAAACGAAGTTTTTTCTCACTAATACCAAGAGAAAGATACCATTGCCAACGCTCCTGCTTTATGCGCTCATACGCTTCCTTATTTTCGTTCGGCTTAATAAAGTACTGCGTATCTGCTTGTTCAAACTCCCGTGTTCGAAAAAGAAAGTTTCGTGGTGAGATTTCATTCCTAAAAGCCTTACCAATTTGTGCCACACCAAACGGAATCTTAGGATTCATTGAATCAACAATATTTTTGTAGTCGAGATAAATGCCTTGGCATGCCTCGCCGGGAAGATACACGGGTTCAGTACCCTCAGACGTGAAATCACCGAGATTGGATTTAACCAAAAGGTTGAATGCTCGTGATCGGCTAAAATCTTTTTTACCACACGAAGGACACTTAATCTTGTCGCGATGCGTATCAAAAAGATCATTGATTGCCACCTCAGACATCTTTTCGTCCGCAGTAACTCCAATCTTTGCCAACTCTTTATCAACACGAATACGAGTATTGCAATTTTTGCATTCAGCAAGTGGGTCTGAAAAGCCAGAGACATGCCCTGACGCTTCCCACGTGCGCGGATGCTTAAACATTCCACTATCAAGGCCATAGTAGTTCTCCTTATCATATACATTCGCCTTCCACCATGAATGTTTGATATTTTTAAGGAGCTCAACGCCACGTGGACCGAAATCATAGACCCCCGCAAGCCCTCCATAGATCTCGGAACCTTGGTAAATGAACCCGCGACGCTTCGCGAGGGAAACAATTTTTTCCATTATATCCACCATAATTATTTTACTCTATCACAACTCCCTGATTCCCCCTATATTGAGGGTCGGCAGTAATATTGGTGGTAATGGTAGACTTGCGATCGCCTACGTTTGTTTTCGTAAAGTCATCCACTGCAGTAAGGAAACTCTCGCCCACAATCACCGGCAGTTGGTTGCGCTGACTCAAACTTGGCGTAATAGAAACTTGGAACGCCGCTTCACGCGTACCTCCGGCAGGAATACGTCCTGCATTCCATGTAATTGTCGCATTGCTTTCATCATACTTCACGTCCTCACCCACGGGCGAAATATTTGCAAGCCACGTTGCATAAATAGGGAGCGTTGTTTTCACTGCCACGTTTGAAATATTGTTTGAACCGTTACGAACCGTCCACACAATCGTGTATGAAGTTTCCTGTTCTACGCGAGGCGGGAGCGGACCAAAGTTTTTGAACGGTCCCGTTGAATATAGTCCACGCGCAAGCAAACTAATATCTGTTTCAATTTTAATCTTGCGTGTGGCAAAGGTAATGATTTCTGATGAACCCGCGTCAACAGAAGCACGTCGTGCACGCGCAGTAACCTCGAGGGTAATTTGTGGATTTTTCAACATATTACCCGCACCTACCCCCGCGACACGAGGAGAGAAACTGAAACCAACAGTCCCCTGTTCACCAGGGTCAAGCACCGCAAGTTCGGGTGTAGTCGTCTTTTCCCACACAATTGTGTCATCAAGAGAACGATAGAACCCTCCACTTGAAGCGTACACTGAGTAACGATTTAATGTTTCTCCTTTGAGTTTTACCTCGATAACGGCATCAGTAATTTTGGTCGGACTGTTACTTTTCCATGTAATATCAGCGCGTACTCCTTTTTCAAATGGTACCGCGTGCTCAGGCGCGCGATCTCCATCAAGTGAAACATCAATACTAAACAACGATTCCGTAATAATGGTTGTCTCTGTTACGGTGTTATAAACGACACCAATTTGTCGATCATCTTTTGGGTTTTGTGTGCCAATAGATATTTTTGTAATCTTTTCTTCTCCCTCATCACCATCAATAATCCCCTTTACCTTAATCGTGCGTTTCCCTTGCTCTTCAATGGTGCCAAGCGCCCAAACATTATTCCCATACGAAGGTGCGAGATCAGCACTTTTAAATACAAAATTATTCGGGTATGTTGCCTGCACGATGACACCCGCAGTAGCGTTTTGACTGTTTGATTCTATATTTATTTGCATTTCAATTTCCTGTCCCGCACTCGCCTCTTTAACCATATTCAAAGTGGCATTGAGTGGCGAAGAGGATATTTTAATAGTATATGAGGATTCCTTTTTTAATATGGCATTTGAGCCGGCGATACGGTACTCCAACACAACGGCAATTTCTTTTTGGGTGTTTTCTTCGCCATACACGAGCACGTTCTTTTTTTCCGTAACCAAATCACCTGCGGGTATTACTCCAAATTTCTTGGTATAGCGGGGGAGCGCCGTGCCAAGAAGCGGATCAGAAAACCCCGTAGGATATTCCACATATAAGGTTACGTCACTAAGTGCAACTTTATTATCGTTGGTAACAGTGAAACTTGTTTCAAATTGCTCACCGCCCGCAACAGCAACAGGTGATGAAATTTCGATATTAATATTATCACTCGAAATAATATTTCTACCACCCGACCACACAAACCACGCCACGAGCGCAGTTACTGAAAAAAAGAAGACTGAGATAAGAAAAAATTTTTTCATTATTTTTTGACGACGCTCCCCACGTACATTTTTCTCGATAATATCCATTGCAAACTTGGCACTCTCTTCTGCACGATTATCCCACGAAGGAGACGTGGGGGTCGTCGGACGAGGAGAGAGTGTTTCATTGACCTTTTGGGGCGTAAAGTCTTTTGAATACAACTCCTTTTCAAGTTCTTCTATTCTACTTTTAGTATCGGACATAAAATATATGATACCACATCTATTACGTCACCTCTAGGGCTATAAATGTGTGTGTCTGAGTACATTATTGACGTCGTGGAGCGCGGTGAATCGCACTCGTTCAAAAAATACGAGGATATCTTGCGACCATTTAGCATTTTGCACAAAATCTTTATATAGTTCAAAGTTATCGTATCCCAAACGCGAAAGGACGCGCATTGTAGCAAGCGTTTCAAACGATGCATGGAGAAACGGCGGAACAATTTCTGCTCGTAAAAATTCCGTAATAGTTGAAAGTTCTTTAAAGAGAACATTGTTTTGCTCTTCGCCGTGTACCAAACGCGCCACCAACGCGCATACGCGTGCGAGGAGTACACGATTCTCCGGAAAAATTTCTCCGTGATGCGTAGGTATCACTTCCTCAGGAACAGCGCTCGTAATGCGCCACACCTCTCGTCCGTGCACGAGGTCAACATTGATCCACGAAAAATCTTGGAGGGTGTACCGCAGTTTTGAAGATAATTTCCTTACTGATTGTGCTGTGGCACCCACAAGTCCAAGCTCCTCGGTAAAAATTCGATAGTACTTATTTGATTCACGCGTAGGCACACTTCCGAGAATAAGCCCACGTGTGTGGTAAATGTGGTGCGACATAAGTTATGCACGAAGAACAATGAGTAGCAAACTATTCTCAAACTGCACCTGCCCCACCTGTCCTTCGTGTGACGTAAAACCATCTTTTGTTTGCTCTTTCTCAATAGTGCCAAATTCAATCGTGCGAACGTGAACCAATTTCTTAAGTTCCTTACTAAATGACTCGGCGAGTGCGCGCCCCTCTTCGTCTGTTTCTATTTTCAAAACTGCCATATCTGACGGCGTGAACCCTTGTTGTTTGCGAAGCTCTTGAATCGTACGCACCATATCGCGAAACTGTCCCTCTTTTTTTAATTCTGGCGTAATGACCGTATCGAGTGCCACTTCGTCGGCAATAGTCTTGTCGAGTGCAACGTCTTTTACATTTATTTCATCTTTAATTAGCTCTGCGAAACCATCACGCACAATTCCCTCTTCGGTATTCTTCACCGTGAGGAGTGCCAGAGGCTGACGCACTTTTATGCCCACCTTTGCACGTGCTTCAAGTGCCAGAGAGACAATGCGACGAACTTCTGACATCGATGCAAGTGTTTTTGCATTTGCCTTCTCTATTTTTGGCCACGCCTCAAGATGTACACTCTCTTTCTCGCCATGCATAGTTCGATACAAATGTTCCGCAAGGAACGGCATTACCGGCGCAAGCAATTTTGAAAGTTCAAGAAGAACGGTGTGCATTGTTTGTGATGCATACAGACGATCAATCTGGTCATCAGACTTGAATCGGTCACGTGAACGACGGAGGTACCACGTAGAGAGGTCATCTATAAAACTACTGACAGGCTTCACGGCGCGATCGAGCTCGTATGCATCAAGTGACGTCGTCATCTCACTACCAAGCTCTGCGAGGCGCGCGAGGATCCACTCATCTAACACGTTATCACTTACGTTTGTATTTCCGCCCTGCGACTCCTCGCCGTGCAGTTGATAAAACGACAGCACATTCAAAAGGCGCATGATAATTTTCTTTACCACCTCATCAACACCCTTCTCGGCAAACGCAATATCCTCAGCGCGCACTACGGGTGATGAGAGGAGGTAGTAACGTATTGCATCTGCTCCATAACGATTGATTAAGTACTGTACATCAGGATAATTTTTGAGACGTTTTGACATCTTTTGACCATCCTCAGCTAAAACAAAACCATTTACCAACACATTCTTGAATGGTGCTTTACCGAAAAGTCCTACGGATAAATTGAGCATATTATAAAACCATCCGCGTGTCTGGTCCACACCTTCAGCAATAAAATCTGCGGGAAAATTTTTCTCAAACAATTCCTTGTTCTCAAATGGATAATGGAACTGCGCAAACGGCATTGAACCTGATTCAAACCAACAATCAAAAACGTACGGCACGCGCGCCATAGGGTGCCCTTGTGTACAAAGCACAGGGACATCATCGATCACAGGACGATGTACATCAAACTCATAGTCTGCGTTATGTGGGAAAAGGGTGAATGGAAGTTCGCGCATTTCCCCTGTCGTAATAAAATCTTCTCTTCCCTTTTTTAATTCAAGAAGATGCGGTGCTTCTACCCCAAGCGTACCCGCCGTAAGCATCCACGTAGGATACTCGTGCGTAATAATGAGAATTGTTTTATTACGATAAGTGCGTTCTAGTTCTTCAAGAAACGCCATAACGCGACGTTTAATATCGAGCAGATTTTCACCACCCTCGGGACGCTTGGTTATTTTTTCTTCAAGCGAGGAAAAATGTTCGTGATACGTATCAATAGATTTACCATCAAAAATACCAGTATCGATTTCTTTAAGTCGTTCATCAAAAATTATATTACCAGCATCAAACCCTATCGTCTTTGCCACAATCTCCGCCGTCTCTTTGGTACGTAAAAATGGTGATGAGAAAATGAGCTCAACTGACTCTTTGAGAAGCTGTGCGCTCGTTTCTATAACTGACTGTACACCATCCGAAGTAAGGCCATACGGAGCATTTGTGGCAAGCTTTGAACTTACAATTCCCTGCACATTGCTCTCGGCCTCCCCGTGACGCATGATCAAATATCGATTGCCAGATTTTTTCGTTTTTTCTGCAAGCTCAGCGCGTGAGCCAAGCACGAGACGCTCATCACACGTCGCACATTGCCATACTGGAAGTGGTGCCCCCCAATAACGAGAACGTGAAATTGCCCAATCGCGCGCACCTTCGAGCCATTTTCCGAAACGGCCATCACGCATATTTGCAGGGACCCATGTTGTTTTTGCATTTTCTGAAATAAGGCGCTCTTTCAAATCAACCACTTTTACAAACCATGATCCTGCCGCGTAGTTAAGGAGCGGAGTGTCGCAACGCCAGCAGTGTGGGTACGCATGAATAATTTTTTCTTTTGAAAAAAGTGCGCCTATCCCCGCAAGGTGTTTGATGATAAGGATGTCTGTTGCTTGGTGATCACCCTTTGGTTTTACGGGAACACCGGCAAAATCACGCACGTCGGGTTTCATCAGACCATCCATCCCCACGTGTTGTACAAACGGAAGCTGTTCTTCCGTGCCAAGCGCCATATCGTCTTCTCCAAAAGCTGGAGCGATATGCACGACACCCGTACCGCTCGCCATCGTAACAAAATCAGCGCCATAGATTTTCCATCCATTCTGATGATTTTGCAGTGCAGTATTTTTTGCATAGTAATCAAAGATAGGGCGGTACGATTTCCCCACCAATTCGCTCCCTGCAAACTCGCGTACGACCGTGTAGGCAGTTTCTTTAAGTACGTGTGACAAACGTTCGCGCGCAAGGATGTAGTTTCCACTTTCCGTCGAAATTTTTACATATGCTTCATTAGGGTTTACCGCGAGCGCTACATTTCCGGGAAGTGTCCACGGGGTCGTCGTCCACGCAAGTACTTATGTCCCCAGTTCATCAACCAACTCAAACTTCACCGTCACTGAAATATCGGTGATGTCCTTGTATCCATCGGCAACTTCATTACTAGAAAGTGTTGTCTCACAACGAGGACAAATTTGCATTGCCTTGAACCCTTGATAGATAAGCCCTTTTTCGTAGAGCGTTTTGAATGCCCACCACACCGACTCCGTATATGAAGCATCCATCGTTTTATATGAATACTCCATATTGATCCATCGCCCAATGCGCGGAATTATTTTTTTCCACTCTGAATCATAACGAAGCACTGACGCGCGCGCCGCTTCATTGAACTTATCAACACCATAGGCT
>CAYHML010000029.1:0-8129 GCA_964357675.1 uncultured Candidatus Saccharibacteria bacterium
AATTGGGCGGTATGATTTCCCGACGAGTTCGCGCCCACTAAACTCCTCCACGATAGTATAGGTCGTTTCTTTAAGTACGTATGACAATCGCTCGCGTGCAAGAATGTATGTTCCGCCATCAGTAGAAATCTTTACATATGTTTCATCAGGATTGATAGCGAGCGCTACATTTCCGGGAAGGGTCCACGGTGTCGTTGTCCATGCGAGCACGTATGTTCCGGGCTCCTCAACCAACTCAAACTTCACCGTCACTGAAATATCGGTAATGTCCTTGTATCCATCGGCAACCTCATTATTAGAAAGTGTTGTCTCACAGCGAGGACAAATTTGCATCGCCTTGAATCCTTGATAGATGAGTCCTTTTTCGTAAAGCGTTTTGAATGCCCACCACACCGACTCCGTATACGAAGCATCCATCGTTTTGTACGAGTGCTCCATATCAATCCATCGCCCAATGCGCGGAATTATTTTTTTCCATTCTGTGTCATAGCGAAGCACTGATTCCCGCGCTGCTTCATTGAACTTATCAACACCATACGCTTCTATGTCTTTTTTGTGTCCAAGTCCAAGTTCTCCTTCAATAAGATTTTCAATAGGAAGTCCGTGACAATCCCACCCCCACACGCGCCTCACGAACCGCCCACGCATTGTTTGATAGCGCGGAATTACATCCTTGATGGTACTTGCAAGGATGTGTCCGTAGTGAGGTACTCCCGTGGCAAATGGCGGTCCGTCATTAAACGAAAAATGTTCGCCATCTTTCGTCTGCTCAAGTGTTTTTTCAAAAATATGTTTCTCGTTCCAAAAAGCAAGGGTCTCCTCTTCGCGTAAAGCAATGTCTGATAGTTTTTTCTCTGTTTCATCCATATTCTTTCAGGATAGCACAAAGTCTCGTGGGGACAAAAACACGCACAAAATATAATTGCTAACTCTATTTTTTTTAGGTATAGTACCCTTAATGAAGGATCAAATCATACTCAAAAAAGTTACCCCTTTTGAGCAGCTAAAGGAGCAGTTGAAAAAGGTTACCTTTAGAATGCTTTTCGATAAAAATGGAGGGCACCTTTGTCCTTATGGTCAAGCGTCTTTTTCTCTGGTAACTATTTATCCTGCAAAAAAGTTAGGAGAGTCTCCTTCTATCGTTGTGAAGGGGAAACGGTACCCACTCTTTACCCCACAGCCAACAATCTATCAAAACCAAATCGACATCATGAAAATAGTCGATGTATTTTTAAAGAAGCATCATATTTCGATTAATAACCTCAAAGGAGGGATGGAGTACTCATGGGAAGGACGTGGAGATTTTCATATATTACCTCCGGTTGTTGAAAAACATACGTATGATCTTTCCCAAGGGTACATCAATCTCGACAAAATACTTGCACGCTTCACCAACACCTACACCACAGATGCGCGTGAAAATCTTCACCATCTAGGAGACAGATTTCTTTCTTCATTCTACATTGATGAGGTCAGTAAGTTAGACTATATAGATATTTTTAACTCAAATACTTCTCTGGTGAATTACGGTACGCAACAAAATGGTAAGAAGGATTTTTACATCATCTGTGATGGATCACATCGCATTGATTACGCACTCGAGAAATTAGGAAAGCCCATCACTGTAATTCTCGCTGAACCAAAGTCTTCCAAGAAACCCCTCATCCCCTACTATGCGCTTCCTGTTTCATTTACACCTACCATTCGTCTTTCGAGCAAGAAAGCAGAAAAAATGCACACAAGGATTGAGCGTGACAAGATACACCTTCTCAACGACTACATTAAAAAACATTTACATTATAACTGGGAAAGTGGCGGTCTTAATGTGAGTAAACTACGAAGCAATCTTTAATTATTATGCACGACGAACTGCAATACTTAGCCGAAGGACTTGAACTGGCTGTTGCCAAAAAAGGTGGGGTAGGAACACCTGCACATCGCTCTGTTTCTGTTTGTTACTCAACGAGTGGCAAAAAATACCGTGGCGCAAATGTTGACTCTGACACTAATCTTCTTACAATTTATTCAGAACAAACGGCTCTCCTCTCTGCCGTTGCTCACCATGACTACAAAATTCAAGAAATGGTTACGCTTGTCGAACAGGCAGAAGATGCGGTCATTAACCCTGTTGTTATAAAAATACTTGTTGATTATTCTGCGCGAACAGGAACAAATATTTCTTATCGCATTATTGATATAAAAGGAGCGCTCCTTTTCAATACTCATAATGTTCGAGATTTAATATCGTTCTACATTCCTCAATTAGCGATACTTTCGAAAACTCACAGCACAAGCGAATGCACTGCACAAGAAATTCTTAGCGCAGATGCTCCTCTCGCCCAGCAACTTAAAACATTCGCGACCAGAGGACTCCTCAGCTCTTTTACCACGAGCGACACCGCAAGTGGGTATGGTGCAGCAGTTGCAACAGAAGACGGAAAAGTTTACTTTACGGGGCAATATTCCAGTACTGAAAAAAGAAGCGGGGTGCATGCAGAAATGGCAGCAGTAATTCTGTCTCTTATGAACGACAATCAAAAAATTGTTGCACTCGGACTTATCTCAACAAAATATGAAGATAGCCCTTGTGAAATATGTGGCTGTTGCCGACAGTTCCTCGCCGAAGTAAGTAGCAAATATGATTTGAATATTTCTCTATACTGTTTTGCAAAAAATACCGACCAGATTAAACGATACACACTTGATGAACTTCTCCCCCATCAGTGGTCAAGTAAAAAATGGATATAAAAAATGCAACATTCCCTATTGTCGACGCACTCTTAATCACTCCTCCCGAGGGAGCGTGTGGTCGTATCGGTATTTGCACTAACACGACCGCTCCTGGTCAAGTTCTCAACGAAATAGAGGAGAGGAACCGTTCCTCTGTTGCTGTCCTTGGACCACTCATTGTTAATCGTGACGGCACTGAGCGTATGATTCTTAATACCCTTGCACATCCAACGCTTACGTACCTCATTCTTTTTTCCGAAGAATCCCTCACGTTTTCTCCAAGCACCAACATCCTCCTTGCACTCCAGTATGGTATTAATACTGACGAACTTAACCATGCAATCATAAATGGCAAAGCAGCTTCGGCTCACTACCCTAACATTTCAAAAGAAGTATTTGAGGCGTTTCGTGAACATATTGTTGTCGTGCCAATGTTTATGTATAAGAATAATTATAGTAAACAAATTATACATGAATACTTACTATGGTTACGCCCACGAATACCACAGGAATTATTTGATTTTTTGTGCACCATCAATGAGAAAGAAAAAATTTATTACGACTCACTCAACAATCTCGTTGCCCTTATAGAAAAAATTCCATCAAAACCTCGTTCATCTTTTAAACTTGACCCGCAAGAATACCAACACCTCCAGCCACCCAAAATAATTATCCCCGATAAAGAATTTTTTCCTTCGGTTAATTTTTGCGTACAAAACGAGGGTGGTAAAATTCGCCTAGATATAAACCTGAACGGGAAAACTTTTTTTATAAAGAGTGCCGATGAATTCTTGCTGGAATACTCGTTCATGAAATTTCTTGGTGAACAAAAAGAAGAAATTGATCCACGTACTCAATTATTCCTTGGGGCTGAAATCGCGCGTATTAATGCCGAAATCAATGATGGGGTAATATGGGATTCTTTTGTGGTATCACCACATATTGTCGGAGTGCAAGAAATTATGCTCGAATCAAAGATATCACTCATTACCGACAAAAAATATTACTATCGAATCAATGTAAAAGAAGAGACTGTTGCCGTTATGTGTCTTGCCTTCGATATCTGCGAGGAAGTATTTGAACTGCGCACTAAAAAATTAGGAGGTCTCCTTGAACGACTTGCAGAGGAAAATCGTTTTGAAAAATATGAGATGGATATTCTTCATCGCATTGATATTGGCGGGCAAATAGGTCGTGCAATAATTGCTGCCGCACTCGGCTACACGTTTGTACAAGATTTTCCTAACATTTTTAAAACAAATAGTGACAACCTCCACTTGCTTATTACTGAAGGTGATAATTTTTTTGACATCCACAAAAGACTTCTTCTTAACCTTTACACGCAGGGAGTTACTGAAGAGCATGGCGATCGACAGAAAGGACTAGCGAGAACTGGTGTTGTGCTCGCTATCTATCGCAACACCGATTTCTCTCTTGCAACACTCCCTGCCCTCTATCAGCAAGGGGAACAACCTACCAAAGAAATGCGCAATGCGTACCGCACGCAGCTTTTGCGTTTTGACCACGATGGTGATTACAGTTATGGGGAACGCACCAGAGCATTCTTTGGGTTCGACCAGCTTGCCAAAACAAGCGAGGTTTTGAAAAATGATCCCTCTCGCGCTACCTGCATTCAGCGCTTTGACCCCGTACGTGATATGGCAAGCTATATTGACAAGGATACGGGGAAGAAAAAGTATACGCACGATCCTTGCCTTACGCATGATATATTCTTTCTTCAAAAAGGACGTCTTCATTCATTCCATATCGCACGCGCACACAATGCGGTCAATGCATATCCAGAAAATATCTTTGGACTGTACGATGCATACGTAACAGAAATAAGAAAAGAAATCGGCGCGGAATCAGGGGATCTATATATGCTTTCGAGTAGGGCGAACATTCTTCTTTTAACTGAAGAACAGCGCACGAAAAAACTTTTAGGGGAACCGTCAAAACCAATGGGTGACGTTGACTCATCAAGTGGCCCCTATATTCTATCGACAAATATCAAAACACCACGTCAAGGAGAATCCGGCATTGCATATTGCCACTTCCCTCTTGTAGAAGTGACCACACGTCCAAAAGAAAGCATCCTTGAACATCTCGAAAACTTAAACGGTGTAAACACTATCGACAAGGCAATAACATACTTAAAAGAAAAAGGGGTAATGCACAACAATCCAGTACTCTCTGAATACCAAGCAGGGGCAATGGACCCGCAAGGAGATTATCTTGTTTTTTCTCAAACAAACATCATCGGGGGGAAAGTTCATACTACTGCAGTATTTATGAACCATTCAATTTGCCGGCAAGCAGAAGATATTACTTTCTTAAACTATATATCTACACGCTTTTCCAAAGAGCTCGGGTATCCATTAGGAAATCTTTCCATCTTCTATATTGCCTTTACCATATGAAAATAGATTATCAATCAAAAATTAATGTCATTGGATTTGACCTCGATCATACCCTCTATCAAGGGAGCAAAGAAACAGACCGCGTTATCCAGGAATACATATTTAAAAAAATTGCTACCCATCGCATATGTAGTTTAGAGGAAGCGAAAAAGTTGTTTGAAGACCATTATCAGGAAGGACGCGGATTGAGCGGACGAAAAACATTACTAGCACTTAATATCCCCAACGCTGGAGAGATCATTCAGGAAGCACTTGAGAATGCAGACGTTGCTCAAACACTCACAAACAACCCTGAGATTGTACGTATTCTCAATGACCTCAAGCAACAATATCACAACATAGACCTTATTACAGGTTCGGGCAAAGAACAATCACTCAAAAAACTCTCTGCGCTTGGCATTCCTGAACATTTTTTTTCACATTATATTACTGATGAAATCGCTTTCAAAGGTGATGGGTCTGCGTACACGTACTGGATGGAATTATACTCTTTCCCCGCAGAAGCATTCCTCTATATAGGAGATCGTCTCGAAGTTGACCACCTGATTCCAAAAAACCTCGGCATTGAAACAATGCTCGTTAATGTTAAGGAAAAAATCCCTGAGGTATCGTGCCCACAATTAGCCGATATTAAAGAAATCAAATCTTTACTCCTGTAGACACAGGGATATCACCTCCCCGTACTGCCGAAACCGCCGTCACCTCGTGGCGTATCGGGCAATTCATCTACAACAAGAATGCTTGGGCTCTCGATTTTCTGAATGAGCATCTGCGCAATTTTGTTTCCTGCTTTGATAACATACTCGTGTGAGTTAAAATTTCTGATTCCCACTTTTACTTCTCCGCGATACCCAGCATCGATAACACCACCAAATGTTTTTAGTTCATGTTTAACGGCAAGCCCACTCTTGTCCCAAATAAGCCCTACGTATCCTTCAGGAATTTCCATCGCAATTCCCGTTGAAACAATTGCGATACCCCCGATAGGAACGATGGTATCTTCTGAAGAAAAGAGGTCCATACCGGCATCTGTGGTGTATGCATAACTCGGCACAACCGCATCCGGATGAAGTTTTTTGATTTTAATTTCCATATATCGAGTGTATCATATTTAACATAGCAACAAAAAAAACGCAGTGTGTACTGCGTTTTTTTTGTTGCTAAAAATATAGTTACTTTATTTCTACACCTGCAGAACGAGCAGATCCGGCAATGATTTTCATTGCAGCCTCAACGTCATTTGCATTCAAATCCTTCATCTTGCGTTCAGCGATTTCACGAAGTGCTTCTTTTGAAACAGTTCCTGCGCGTGAACCCTTTTTCCCTGAACCCTTTTCAATGCCTGCAGCCTTAAAGAGAAGTGCTGATGCTGGAGGAGTTTTGGTTACGAACGTAAAGGTACGATCCTCATACACCGTCACCACAACAGGTACGATATCCCCCATCTGATCGCGGGTCAAATCGTTAAATTTGGTGACAAACTCACCAATATTTACACCTGCCTGACCAAGTGCTGGTCCCAAAGGAGGTGCTGGGGTTGCCTTACCTGCAGGGACCTGTACCTTAATTCTTTTTGTTATTTTCTTTGCCATAATATGTGTTGTGGGGAGTTTACCTTAATTTACAATATTTTTCAAGTTTTCCGTATCCTTCAAAAACTACATCTTTCTAATCTGGAGGAAATCGAGGTCTACAGGCGTTTCGCGTCCAAACATAGAAATAAGAACCTTTGCACGACCACGCTCGTTATCTACCTCAGCAACCTTACCTTCAAGTTCATTGAATGGCCCGTCAATAATGGTAACCTGATCGCCCACCACGAGGTCAATAGAGTGTTTAGGCATACCTGCGTTCATTCTCGCAAACAGAGTGTCTACTTCTTTTTTATCAAGAGGAACAGGTGTAACTCCTGCACCAACAAATCCAGTAACACGTGGGGTGTTGCGCACGACATACCATGAGTCGTCCGTAACAATCATTTCTACCAAGATGTATCCGGGGTAGATTTTCTCTTCTGACTCAACGCGCTTTCCTTCGCGTACTTTGATTTTCTTTTCCATAGGAATAACCACGTTGAAAATCCTATCCTCCATACCGAGGGATTCAATACGCTGTTTCAAATTGCGTAGTACGGCATTTTCGTATCCTACATAGGTGTGGATAGCATACCAATTACGCTCGCCAGTGATTTCTTGTTTTGCCATATGATATGAGTGATTAAATATTTTTAATACCCTCCTACGAACTTTTTAATAAGGAATACAAACAAACTATCAAATGCGCCGAGATAGAATGAGGTAGCCACCGAAAGCGCAACGGTCAAAATAGTGTACACAATTGCCTGACTTCGTGTTGGCCACGTAACATGAGTGAGTTCCCCTTTGGTGTCACGCAAATATTGAATAAATGACATAGATAATAATGTATTAATAGCCCCGTATCTAAAAAACCGCCCCGGAGGGCTTTTTTATACAATACTCCTTACCAGATGAAAAGTCAACCTTATGTTCAGTTAACCTTATGGGGTGACACTTTTAAATTAAGAAAGATAGGTTAGAATGTGCGTCTGTTCATTCCAAGATCCTTCTGATAAAAGGGATATTGGATATTGAAGGAATAATTTCTCAAATAACCATTATAAAATCAGATGTACCAAGACTGTCACCCCATAAGGTTAACTGTACACCTTAGTGCACTCACTGCGGTAACAAAAAAACGCACCTATATGGTGCGTTTTTTACAGAACAAAAACTCTATCTAATTTCGTATGTTACCGTCACATTTACGGTAATCTTTTCTTGCCCCTGAGGAAGTTCGGGAAGTGGCACACTCGGTGCAACCTCTCCTTTTGCCATCGTCGCATCCAAGCGATAGATTGGGTAGTTTTGTCCTTCAGAGAAAGAAACGACACGGACCAGTGAAACATCGAGATCGCGCGCAAGTGATTCTGCTTTTGCGCGTGCTTTTTTGATGGCATCA
>CAYHML010000030.1:0-8109 GCA_964357675.1 uncultured Candidatus Saccharibacteria bacterium
TAATCGAAGTCTTATAATCTAGTAGCGAAAGCGACACACCAAACTCACATATGAAAAACGTAGAGTGGGGATGGCGAGGGCGTACTCCGAGAGCTCTCGGAGTACATCGCTCGACGACCCGGGAAGAGGGAACTTCCTCTTCCCAAGAAGCGGGGATAATGTCCGCATATAGGCACCTAAGTGCGAGTAGTCATAACGGAAATGCCCGAGGTGGGTGGTCGAGGGTGCATCCCATTTAGACGTGGACAATATACAGAGAAATGAGTGAGACAATTTTAGTATACTGCATTTAGGATTTTTGTCCGCCCCGAATTCCGAATAAGAAATGCTGGAGCGAATCCCGCCCGCATTCCTCCTCATCAGACCCCTCCTGCGGGCGGGAAAAGACATTAGTCAAGGCAGGGCGAATCCATATCCCAGAGAATTTTGTTTCGCCTTGTTGAGTCCTTAGTTTATAATTCTTGGATTGATCACACATGTTGAGAAAGCAGACCTAGTGATTCGTGGCTATATTATTATCAAAACAGGATACACATCATCAAACTTTATGAAATTATTTATAATTTGTAGTAAGAAATTTTACGATAGAATTCCAGAAATCCAGAAAGTACTTGGAATAATGGGTCATACAATAACATTACCTAATTGTTATGATGATCCTACAACAGAAAATAGATACAGAAGCTTGGGCAGCGATGAACATTCAAAATGGAAAGCAGGGATACTAAAACATAGTACAGACATTATTGAAAATAATGAAGCTGTTTTAGTTCTTAATTTTGAAAAGAACGGTACAAAAAACTATATTGGCGGAGCAACCTTTTTGGAGATGTATGATGCTTTTCGTTTGAACAAGAAAATTTTTCTTTACAACAATATACCAGAAGGTATTTTAGCAGACGAAATTATAGGTTTTAATCCCGTAGTTGTAAATGGTGATTTGAAGAAGGTTGCGTAATTTTTTTAAATTCTGCGACTAATAAGTCCTAATTGAATTCACCTCATAAAAAATTGAATATTTGAGGCATGTTTCTTAATGTAATAAGATAGCATTGAAATGATTTACTTATCCTGATAATATTAGATTACACTACCAACAAGCGTGCAATGAACGAATTATTTATCCCACTGATCATCCAATACAGCTATGTTGCGATTTTCCCAATAGCTGTTATTGAGGGCCCTATTATCGCCTTAGTGGTTGGCTTTCTTGTTTCTCTTGGATATCTAAATTTTATACCGGCATACGTTACGCTAGTCATTGCCGATGTATTAGGAGATATAATAGTCTATTATATAGGCTATTATAGTAATAGAGATAAATTTTCAATGAAATACGGTTCGCGATTTCCAAAAATATTAAATAACCTAAATCTAGTAGATAAACTATGGCAGAAACATGAGAGGAAAACTATGCTCCTGAGTAAATTATCTTATGGCTTATGTATACCATTTCTTATGACCGCCGGAGTTTCGAGAGTACCGATAAGAAGGTTTTTTGCCTACGTCCTTTTTATTGATATTATAAAGTTTGGTGCTATTATGACCGCCGGATATTTTCTTGGATATTCATTCCAAAAAGCAGAAAGTTATATACTGTATTTTGGCATAATCGTAGCACTCGCTCTTGTCGCATTTATGGTCATATATATACTTTACTCCAAGAAATATGCCGTAGCAGAAATTATTCAATTAGAAGAGGAAATTAAATAATAGACGAAAACAATATGAATGATACACAAAACAAAAAAGTTGATTACATACACAGCGATGCCCAAAAAGAGGGAAAGTGGCTTTTGCGCGAAGCGGAAGACCGATTTAGGAAGAAAATTATTCCACATATTCCAAAATGCATAGAGACATATCACTTGACCTATATGACCATCCTATGGAGTGCGCTTATCGTCCTTTTTGGGTGGTTTGCAAAAGAAAATATTAATTGGATGTGGGTGGTATCCTTAATGATTTTTCTACAATATATTACAGACTTGTTTGATGGAGCGATCGGAAGATACAAAAATACAGGGTTGATAAAGTGGGGTTATTATATGGATCATTTTTTAGATTATTTATTTTTAGTCTCAGTAACAACAGCCTATTATTTGTTATTCCCAAGCAGTTTTGGGTTGTTGTTTATAGGTATCCTAGTTTTCGCAACCGCACCTTTAGTAAGCGTGTATCTTGCATCGTCTATGTCAGCTAAAATGGATATATCATTTATGAACCTTGGACCGACTGAAGGCAGAATATTTCTTATACTTATAAATACATTACTTATAGTCTTTGGCGTTAGTTTGGCGCAAGAAGCCCTACCATACATATTGATTGTGGAGGTAATAATGCTCATCTTAATGGTCTACCGAACACAAAAGAAACTATGGAAAGAGGACATGCTCATCAAGCAGCAGGCATTGGAAAGCAAGTAAGGCCACATCTTTTGAAGTTTTGAGTCAGAGTCTTGTTCGTAGTAAATTCAGGCCTTGCTTAATAGACACCACAGACGTGCTCTTTACAAAACTCAATATTTTTGTTATTATTGATATAGATAAGCAAATGTACCTAAACATAAACTTAATTCTTAGGGAGGTGTGTAGTGACGAAGCAGGTATTGGTAAGGGGAAAAAAGATAACAATAGGAGGACTCGGCGGAACTGGAAAAGGATCTGTGTCGGAACTCCTTGCCGATGACCTCGGTTACAAGCTGATGTCAGCAGGGAGGTATTTCAGAGATTTTGCTGACGAAGAAGGGGTTCCTGTTGCGGTGATCGAGGAGCGTGCAAAGATAGACCCAAAATATGACAGAATGGTTGATGAAAGGACCCAAGAGTATGGTCTTACTAACAACCACTTCATCTTTGAAGGTCGTCTCACGTGGCGGTTCATTGATGGCATACGCATTCTTCTTACGTGCGGTCTTGAAGAGCGCGTGGCGCGGATTGCTGGTCGCGATAAGTTATCGTTCGAGCAGGCAATGTTAGCGACGGGGCATCGCGAAGAGGCCGCAGTAAAGAGGTATATGACGTATTACAATATTACCGACATTACTGATCCCTTGTATTACGAATTCGTTGTGGACACAACGGATATCACAGCCGAGGAGGCGACGGCAAAAATCATCGACTTCTTGAAGTTCAAGGGTATGTATCATCCCCTGAGAAAGTAATAAGTACAGTAACATAGGCGGTTTTAGTTCGGCTTGCGAGCCGAATTAAAACCGCCTTTTCTTTTGCTCGTATCCCCTCATTATAGTATGATGTTGATAGTTATATGACCCAAGAAAAAACATACATTTACGGTAAACATCCCGTTTCAGAAGCCTTGCTCAACGCACCCCATACGGTGGTGCGGGTGTTTTTGTCGCCCCACATTGAAGATCGTGATTTTAAAAACCTTATTACGAAGACAGGTGTTTTGGTTGCACCTCTTTCTATCCAAGGCGCACCATTTTTAGAAAAAGATGCCGTACACCAAGGTGTTGCTGCAGAAATTTCTCTTTCAGGCCTTATGCGCCCATATCGTGAGTTTGTAGACGGGCTTGAGGTAAATCCACATACTGCATTGGTGCTTTTGGGTGAGATTCAAGACCCTCAAAACGTGGGGGCTATCATACGCTCTGCGGCAGCGTTTGGTGTTGCAGGTGTGCTTATCCCCGAACACCAACAAGCACCGGTAACAGGACTCGTGGTGAAGGTTTCCGCGGGAATGGCGTTTCGCGTACCGCTCGTGTCTATTGGCAATGTGAATACCACTATTCGTGATCTGAAAGAGCGAGGATTTTGGGTATATGGACTCGATGAGACAGCAGTACGTCCTCTTGCGAAAGAAGTTTTTGATGCACCAACCATTTTTATTCTTGGGAATGAAGCAAAAGGCATCCGAGAAAAAACGCGCGAACTATGTGATGTACTCGTGTCGATACCGATGAATCCTGAATGTGAATCGCTCAATGTATCAGCTTCTGCAGCGGTCACTCTGTATGCATGGAGTACCGGACATCCTGAAGCGCTGACGCCCAAGAAATCTTCTAAAGAATAAAAGAATAATTTTTAATTAAGCATCCAAATAGAAAACGTTAAATAGCTCGCAAAACTCACCCAGAGAAGATAGGGTACGAGAAGCCATCCTGCACGTTTTGAAATTTTCATAAAGCTAATAATCGTTGCAAGGATAGCAACCCAAAGCAGTAGTATTTCAATGAACGCAAGTTTGGGATTGTGTATGCCAAAAAAGATAATTGACCAGAGTGCGTTAAGTACGAGCTGTATTACAAACAACGAAAGAGGAAGTGCGACGTTTTTTAATTCTCCACCTCTTTTCCAAACTAAAAATGCTGCAACACCCATCATTACGTAAAGTGTTGTCCATACGGGGGCAAATATCCACGACGGTGGGTTAAGCGCTGGTTTAATGAGTATGGGATACCATTCTTGAATTGCTGAAACAGTAAACAATGAACCAATAGCTCCTGCGAACAATGAGAGTGTTACAGTAATAAGAAGTTTTAAAAAATTATGTATGTGCATAATATATATTGTATCTTTTTTGTAATAATAATACTACAAAAAAGCTCGGTATTTAAAAGGCGGTAATATTTTAATACTTGTCATCTTGTGGGGTAGGTATATAATTTAGATAGAATAACAGGGTAGGGGTTTCGTCTACCCTTGCCTCTTAGTATTTATTAACAATTAAATATATGAAAAATAATAAACTTTATATATTGGCGATGGTGGCGTTACTCTCACCACTCTTTGCATTTGGTGCATTAGTAAGTTCTGGAGATAGTGTTTCTCTGGATACTGAAGGCGGTATCAACGATAATGTATATACTGCTGGTGGAAATGTAACCGTAGCGGTTCCTGTTACGGGTGACGTTATTGCAGTGGGTGGCAATATACAAGTTCTGAAGGACGTCTCTCAAGACCTGGCGATTGCCGGAGGTTCAGTTACCGTATTAGGGAATACGGGAGGAGATGTGCGTGTTGCTGGTGGAAATATTTTGATTGATGGCGATGTTGCTGGTGATTTGATCGTAATGGGTGGAACCATTACCGTTTCTCCTAATGCTTCTGTTGGGAAGGACGTGATTGTTATGGGAGGACAAATTACGCTCGGTGGTGATGTTCTCGGTGATGTCGAGATAGGTGGTGGCGTCGTGTCACTTAATGGTCATGTCCAAGGAAATGTAAAAGCAAATATTGACGGCAAATTGACGATTGGTGAAAAAGCAGTTATTGATGGTGGCTTGGAATACAAAGCAAGAAATGTTGATGCGCTTGTGGTAACTACAGGCGCGGTCATTACGGGTGAAACAGTATTCAAAGAGGCGCGCATTGATGCTACGGCACTTGATCGTGGGACCGTAAGGAATATGGTGCTTGCGATTGTAGGCGTCCTTGCATTGTTTAAGTTAGTTTCGTTGTTGATTGTGGCACTCCTTGTAATGTGGTTATTTAAGAAATATTCTCATGTAATTGTAGAAGAAGCCTTGAGGGAACCACTTAAAATGCTCGGAAGAGGATTTGTTGCACTTGTCATTATCCCCGTAGCGGGTGTTCTCCTTTTGATTACACTGCTCGGTGCGATGTTTGGGATCATTGCTATACTCGGTTATGTCGTGTTGCTCATTCTTTCGTGTATTTATGCAGGAGTGGTAGTGGGTGTATGGCTCAGTCGTATTGTTTACAAGACGAACGAAACTACAATAACGTGGAAAAATGTTACGGTTGGCGTCGTGCTCCTTACTCTCGTGTCGTTTATCCCTGTAATTGGTTGGGCGGTTCGATTGTTTGCCATCCTTATTACCCTCGGTAGTATTACAGGTAGTGTGTATAAAAAATTAAAGGAGGGGAGATAGGGTAAGGTAAGGAGGTCTCGTGGTTTACAATTTTTGCATTAGGTATATTATTAATAATAGTAGGCTTATTAATAGCAACTAATCTCTATATAAAAATATAAAATTAATTCATTCAATTCTCCGAGTACAAAACCGCTTTATCGAGGCACGCAAATTGTCTAGTACATTTTAGGTCTTATAGAAGTGTTGCTCGCATTTCGTTTTGTTTTAAAATTATTGGCCGCAAATCCAGCTGCCGTTTTCATCAGTTTTATTTATGGGGTAACGTATGTTTTTGCTACTCCATTTCTTAATGTTTTTCGTATTACACACGTTAATGGCAGTGTCTTTGAATGGACTACACTTTTGTCGATGCTTGTGTACTGGTTGATTGCTTTTGGTATCGTAAAGTTACTTCTTATTGGGAAGACCGTGTCGACACCAGAAGCCGCGGCTAAATTAGAAGAACAAGATAAATAACATAATAAAATATATGGGAATTATACTTTGGATTATCTTTGGTGCATTAGTTGGTTGGATAGCATCACTTATAATGGGTGGTGGCGGAGGATTAGTTTCTGATATTGTTGTTGGAATTATTGGAGCTGTTATCGGGGGATTTATTATGAGTTTCATTGGAGAAAGTGGCGTAGTCGGGTTTGATCTCTATAGTTTCCTCGTGGCACTTCTTGGGGCGTGTGTACTCATCATTATTGTTAGAGCGGTACGCAGATAGTTTGTGAATCTCTCCACTTTCTATTTACATAGAGTTATTATTGATAACTTTCAGTTAATTACAAAAACGTCACTTTGTGTAGAGTGACGTTTTTGTAATTTGCACCGCAACCAGGATGGTGGGATAATGAGGGTAGCTCCTGTTTTCCTCATTTCTTTAAATAATTATGAAAAAAACGTTACCTATAATTTATATTATTCTGCTTATAGCGGCTTTTGGCGTGGTCTGGAAGTTATCAAAAAAAGAATTGCCACAGCCAGTAATAACAAATTTTGAGGAATGCGCAAAAGCCGGTTATCCTATTTTAGAAACCTATCCGGAACAGTGCAGGACTCCCGATGGCCGATCATTTATTAAATCTATCAATTCTACAGGGACAGAATTTGGTAGTTTAGTAACCCTGCGTCTCAATGAACAATTGAAATTTAACGACGGTTTAACGGTGACGTTGGTGGAAATTAACGATTCGCGTTGCAAGAGCGGAGTTGTTTGCATATGGGCAGGGGAGCTTTCGTTTCAATTTAAACTTGTGGGTGGAAATATTAATCAGAATACAGAAATTAGATTAGGAACCATAACGGCAAAGAGCGTAACACGAAGTGGCTATACCGTTACCTTAAAAGAAGCCACCGAAAACGCTTCAACAATTACCGTAACAAAAGAGGGTGGACAGGTTGCCTGCACGCAGGAGGCAAAACTGTGCCCCGATGGTTCCGCGGTTGGAAGAATCGGCCCGAATTGTGAATTCGCACCGTGCCCCGTAGTAAATCCAAAACCTGTTATTGAATGCACAAAAGATTCTGATTGTTCTTCGTCACAATATCTATGTCAGGAGATACAAGGTACTGGAACCGCGTGTCCATCGACCAACCCTTCATGTATTCCCACGCATACTATAATTAAAGGAGAATGTAAATTGAAAAACGGTAATGGATGTAACGTGGATTCGGATTGCGCTTCAGGAAATTTGTGTAATAAAAATATTTGCGTGAGTCCAATTGGAAGGCAGTGTAGCGGTCCAAGCGATACCAGTTGTCCCAATGATTTTAATTGTATTCAAGGGTGCGGTCCGCCGGTCGCGCGTCAAGATGACCCACCTCCACCATATTATTGCCAGCTCAAAGGATATATTCGTACTTGTCCGATTTGCCTAGCCAAACATACCTTAATAGAAACACCGCAGGGCGCGGTCACTGTGGAAGATTTACAAATTGGTTCGCCTGTCTGGACGGTTACGTCCTCGGGTTCGCGCGTGGTAGGAGTGGTTGAAAAAAACAGTAAGACGGCTGTTCCACTGGATCATAAAATGGTACAGCTCGTGTTATATGATGGGCGGACACTTCTTGTTTCCCCCGGGCACCCGACCATAGACGGGCGCACCGTGGGAGATCTTGCACCAGCAGACATCTATGACGGCTCGCAAGTTTTGTCCACCGAGCGGGTTTCGTATGACGAAGGATATACCTACGACATATTGGTCTCTGGCGAAACTGGGTTCTATTTTGCAAGCGGCATTCTCGTTGACAGCACCCTGCAT
>CAYHML010000031.1:0-7841 GCA_964357675.1 uncultured Candidatus Saccharibacteria bacterium
TGGGTCATGCGATGGTTTGATATGCCGATGCATTTTGCGGGTGGTGCGTGGGTTGCAGGCGTAGTGATATGGTGGAAGTTTTTTTCTGCCAAGAAAGAGTCTCTTTTCGTGGCACCCACTATCAATCGTTTGATTATATGGGGCGTGGGTGGAGCTTTTGTAATAGGTTTGGGATGGGAAGTGTATGAATCCGTTATTTCGTTATTAACGCAAGGGCATATTAATAATGTGCAGGATACGATAAGTGACCTTTTCCTCGATATGGCGGGAGGAACACTTGTGGCAATTTTGTATAATATAAGAAAACACTATGCTTAAACTTGGCTTTTATGGTGCTGCAGGGGAGGTGACTGGTTCAAATCATCTATTAGAAGGTGCGGGTGCAAAAATTTTGATTGACTGTGGATTTTTTCAAGGGGTGAAGGTGTGTGATGATAAAAATAGTGATCCTTTCCCGTACGATCCAAAAACAATTGATGCACTCTTTGTTACCCATGCACACCTTGATCACATTGGGCGTATTCCTAAGCTCATCTTAGATGGATTTAAAGGTAAAATATATTCTACGCCACCAACGAAACAGATTGCGCAGTTAATGCTCGAGGATACGTTGCGGGTTATCGCGCGTGAGGCAAAAGCGGACAACCACGAGCCACTCTACCGCGAAGAATCCGTACGGCAAACAATGTCCCAATGGGAGACGGTGCCGTATGATCAAGAAGTTATCGTAGGGGAACTCCGTATACGATTTCGTGATGCAGGGCATATCCTTGGATCAGCGATGCTTGAGATAGAACACAATGGCAAAAAACTCGCATACTCGGGTGACCTCGGTAATTCTCCTGCGCCACTTCTTATGGATACCAAGCTACTTTCAGGTATTGATTACCTTGTTATGGAGGCGGTGTATGGTGATCGTACGCACGAGGATCGCGAAAAACGCGTACATTTGTTGGAGGAAGTCATTAAAGAAACGATAGCGCGCAAGGGAGTGTTGATGATACCCGCATTTTCTATCGAGCGCACGCAAGACCTCCTCTATGAATTGAACGAACTCGTCGAAGGTGAAAAAATTCCAGAAATTCCTGTTTTTGTGGATTCACCACTCGCGATTAGGGTAACAGAAGTGTATCGAAAAAATGGTTCGTACTTTAATAAAGAAACCAAGGACGATATTAAAGGAGGGGATGATATTTTCAAGTTTCCCCGCCTTCGTTTTACCGAACGCACCGAGGATTCTATCGCAATTAAAGATGTTCCTGCTCCAAAAATAGTTATTGCGGGGTCCGGTATGTCGAACGGTGGGCGCATCCTCCATCACGAGCGTAATTATTTGAGTGACCCCAAAAGCATCTTGCTTCTTATTGGCTATCAGGCAGTGGGCACAATGGGACGCGCACTTCAAGAGGGAGTAAAATCAGTACGAATTTTTGATGAGGAAATTCCCGTACGTGCAAAAATAGCGGTGATTAACGGATATTCTGCACACAAGGACACCAACGCACTTCTTGAATTTGTGGGAACGATGCAAGATACCGTGAAAAAAGTTTTTGTCGTACACGCCGAGCCTGGTGCCGCGCTCTTTTTTGCGCAACGGGTACGTGATTATCTTGCAATTGATACGAGAATTCCCAAAGCAGGTGATATAATAGAGATTGATATGTAAGTAATTTAATAATTAATTTTTAAAAAAATGGATACCAACAAAAAAATAAAATGGATATTGCGCATCGCCATTTTCGGTGTGTTTTTTGGGCATGCAATGTTTGCACTCGATGGAAACCCAAAGTGGGTAGGGTGGATAATGAATTTTGGCGGATGGGAAAAAGAGCTTGCAACGCAACTTCTTTTTTTGGTTGGGTTACTCGACACCTTTGTTGCCTTCGCCGTATTAATAAAACCAATTCGTATTATTTTACTGTGGGCGGTGATATGGACGACATGGACGGCGTTTATGCGCGTATTGCCATTTATCGGTGATCCAGTTTGGGATTTTGTCGAACGTTGGGCAAATATTGGTGCACCGCTCTCCCTCCTCCTTCTTATGGGATGGCCAAAAAATTGGAAAGAGTGGTTGAAATAAATTAATAATTTTTGAAAGGCAATTTTTTTTGCTATAATAAACACCTATGGGAAACGAAAAACATCAGCATTTTAAATTAAAAATTTGTGTTTCAGGTGCAGCAGACACGACGTACTGCGGTGATGAGGCAATGGAGTCGGCAAAAAATCTTGGACGAGAGATTGTGCGTCAAGGAGCAATCTTGGTAACGGGCGCCACAACAGGATTTCCATTGTGGGCAGCGATGGGCGCGAAGGAAGCAGGTGGTATTTCTATTGGACTTTCACCTGCATCAACAGAAAAGGAGCACGTGGAAGTGTACGGCTTACCATTAGATTATTTGGATATTATTGTATATACCGGTTTTGGCTATTCAGGGCGCAATTTGCTCCTTACGCGCGCTTCAGATGCGGTTGTGGTAGGTTGTGGACGTATTGGTACCGTGAATG
The DNA here is from genome assembly GCA_964357675.1 of uncultured Candidatus Saccharibacteria bacterium. Classification (GTDB taxonomy): domain Bacteria; phylum Patescibacteriota; class Minisyncoccia; order Phycocordibacterales; family UBA1550; genus UBA1550. Next base: position 2,512 of record CAYHML010000031.1, read on the forward strand.
AGTTTACGATTGCCTTCGAGGATCACAAACCTTTAGGTGTTCTTCGTGGTGCATGGGATATGGACGAGGTCATCGAGGATATGCTTGAGAAAAGTCATCGTCGTGAAGAAGGAACCGTTATTTTTAACGAAAGTCCTAAAGAGCTAATCTCAAACGTTATTAAGGTAGTACAGGATTTAAAAGTATGTGATTTGGCTGGGAAATGTCCCGGCTATGTGTACGAGAACAATGACGGCGTAGGAGGAAAAATAGGGGAGCGTATAATGTAGTATTGCGTATTTGCGCATACGTTGATGCTTCTGTATCCTTTGTTATGTAAGAAAGTGTATGGTTTAACGTCTTAGTATATGTATACTGTGCAACATTAATCAATTACATTAAGAGATTGGATATGAGATAGCGATGATCACATATCTTGTCTTGAATATATTATGAAAAAAGAACATATGGTTATGGTATTGGTTGCAACTCTTGGTTTAGCATTTGTTGCACTTCCCGCGTTTGCGGATGACCGAATTCCCTCGTTGAATTCGGGAGTCTTTATGCCTAAGGCTACGATGGTTGGTACGTCTACACCAAGGGTTCCTGTTATACGACAGAATAAACCGCAGGAGGTAAAGCGCGAGATTGAATCTATACGTAAAGAATCACAAAAAGAAGTTAAGGATATCCGTGGAAAGGCACTCAAGGAAGCACAGGAAGCTCGTGAGGGTTTACATGACGAGGTGAAGACTATTCGTCAGAACGTGCTTTCAAGTACGACGGTATTTATGGTTACTCCAGAAATGAAAAGAAACATTGAAGAGCGCCGTGAAGAATTTAAACATCAGCTTGAAGGAAAAAAGGAAGATGTGAAGAAAAAAATTGAGACTGAGAAATTACGTCTTAGTGAAAAACTTAAATCCATAAAGGATGAGAGAAAGAAGCAGACCGTACAGAAAGTTAATGCAGAGATTCAGGCGCTAAATGTACGAAAACTCGAGCACTATTCAAGCGTACTCAATCAGATTGAAGAGGTGTTGAAAAAAGTAGGAACACGCGTTGATAATGCGTCAGTACGCGGACTTGAGGTTGGTGCAGTTCGTACCAATATGACTGCCGTAGAGACTGCTATTGCTGCTGCACGTACTGCTATCGTTGCTCAATCTACTAAAGTATACACAGTTACCATCACTACTGAAGGGGGCCTCAAAAACGATACAGGAGTAACTCGTCAGGCGCTCCAGAAAGATCTTTCTGTCGTACAGAGTCTTGTGAAGAATGCCCACGAAGCGCTCCGTAAGGCCGTGGTAAGTCTCGCACAGGTTCCTCGCATCAGTGGTACGGCTACTACGACAGCAGGACAAATGGGGACTTCAACCGCAACATCAACGACGACTAATTAATAACTAATAACTAATAACTAATAACTAATAACTAATAACGATACTTCTTATTATGAACAACAAGATAATTTTTTTCATGGTAATCATCGCGCTCGCTGTTTTAGGGTATGTGTATCAAGATAAATTGGGTACATATTTCGGCCCAACGACAAAGGTTGAAATTACCGTTCCGTCAGATACCGTCGAGGTGATTGATGCTGAGGTTCAAAATATTGACATTGGTGATCTTGGTAAAGATTTCGAGTCAATTGATAAGGATATCAGTACGCTCTAGTGTGCTCATTGTTGTCTCCCCGATAGAAAAAAGAAAAAGCGCATCATCTGATGCGCTTTTTCTTTTTTCTATCGGGGAGGGCTAGTTGCTGCGATATTATTTTACCTCGTTTACAATGTTTGTAAATGTTTCAGGGTTCTTTTCTGCGAGGAGTGCCATAATCTTTCGGTCAAGAATGATATTCTTTTTCTTGAGCGCATTAATGAATTTTGAATAAGAAAAACCAAGAGGGCGAAGTGCGGCGTTCATCTTTACCGTCCACAAGCGACGAAAATCGGCTTTTTTGTCACGACGGTGTGCAAATGCGTATGCTCCTGCGTGTGAAATAGCGTCCTGTGCCTGAACTTCTTTCTTGCTACGTCCAAAACGGTACCCCTTTACCTGTGAAAGGATGTTGCGTCGTGATTTTGCGGTGGTTGTTCCTCGTTTTACTCTTGTCATAGTAGTGGTGTTAAAAAATTATTATACAAGTCCCGGTAAAAAACGTGCTTGCTCCTTGTGTGTCATCTTGAGGGGCACAAGACGTTTCCCAGCGAGCTGGCTTGAGCGACTTGCCTTAGCATTAAAGTGGTTCTTCCCAGGAACACGGCTAAGGATTTTGCCGTTTTTTGTTACCCTAAGACGGCTGGTGAATGATTTGTTTGTTTTCATAAGCTTGATGTAAGTAAAAACTTTAATGTACCTATTTTTTTGACGCTCGTTCTAGGATTACGGTAAGACCCTTGGGACTTTTAAGAGGCTCTCCAGCGACTCTATATTCTTCGCTAATAAGATTCAAAATTCTTTCGAGACGCTCTTTCTTAAAATTCATGTCCGTAAACTTTGAACGCCCCGTAAGGAAAAGGTCTACCTTAACTCGATGTCCCTCCTTAAGCCATTTAGAAGCATTTTTTGCTTTAAGCTCTAGGTCGTGCTCCGAAGTACCAATTTTAACCTGAAGGGACTTTGTCTCGGTGGTATGAGTTCGCGCTTTTGCCTCCTTTTGTTTCTTATTCTGCTGATACTGAAACTTACCATAATCCATTATTTTTGCAATAGGTGGCACAGCTGCAGGGGAGACCTCAATGAGGTCAAGCCCTACCGCTTGCGCTTTTGCTAGTGCTTCTGAGAGCTGCAGAACCCCTAAGTTTTCACCGGTTTCGGTAATAACGCGGAGCTCTTTAGCTCTAATGTGATGATTGATTTTTATGGAAGGAGTCAACGTGAATTGTTCAAACCGCAAGAAACCTGCGGAATGCTATATAATATATGGTATTTTGAATTAAAAGTCAACGGTAGCGTTTGTTGCTGAAGGAAGGAGGAAGGGAATAAGAAAATGTGTTTGAATCGAGTTTTTGGGTAGTTTTAGAACGGTCTAATAAGTTAGAATAAATACTCTGCCTTAAACGCTTGACTTTTTTCGATATATTTGATATATTATATTTATGTGAGTGCGCGGGGGCAACCTCGGGCGATTCAACAAACGAATGTCTGCAAAAACCTCCGCGCAAGCGGAGTTTTTTGTTTCTATTTTTCTTCTATATTTTATTGTATACTAATAGAGAGGAGTTCCTGTATTCTTTTGACTAGCGACTGCACTCACATATTTAGACATTTGTTGGAGTTCGCACTCGCTAGTCAAAAGAGCATGGGAAAAATATTTAAATAAAGTTTTAAAAAATAATCGCGCACAAATATTTGTGCGCGATTATTTTTTAATACGTGTACATTAAAATTATTTTTTTAATTAATAAAAAATATTGAGAAATAAAATTAATAAATATTTTTTTAATAAATTATTTTTTTACAAAAAAAGTTATCCACAGTTTTTTTACAAAAAAGTATTGTAAATGATTTTCATATGCGTGATAATAATAGTAGATCAGTACACAGAGTATGAAAATATTTTTTCATACACGAATGATCCAATGATCAAACATGACAACGTATCATTTTGATACACTTGTCGGTCGAAGATTATTGTTAAAATAATTTGCATACAAATGCACACACATAAAAATGTGTGCACAAGTAAATAAAACAATGGCAGCAAAAAAGAAGGCAAAGAAGGCAGCAAAGAAAGTAGCAAAGAAAGCAGCAAAGAAGCGTAAATAGTTTTGTAAGCACCTCTGGTGCAACAAAAACCGCCCTCGGGCGGTTTTTTGTTTTATCTGTAGAGACCTTATATTGTTTGAGAAATATGGTATACTTTATATACATATGGCACTATGGGGAGCACAACACCGTGAAGGAGGGGAGCAAAATAATCCCTCAGAGCATGCAAAAAAATTTGAAACTCCCCACGAGGAGATTGCATATTTACGCGCACGTATTGAAGCGCAGGAGCAATCGATGAATGAAGGGGGACATACCGTCGAACGACCGCACGTTGCACAGGAAAAAATTTTGGAATATCGCGAGGAAGCTCCTGAAAAAATATTGAAGGAGACATACCAGATTAAAGCGCAAGAAATAGAAGAACGCGTGCTCAATTTAGATAAAGAACATTCAGAGATGATTGATGAGCTTGTGCGCATTATGATGGAGCGTGGTATTAAAAATACACTCACCATCCTTGAAAAGTTGCACAATCCTCGTCTTGAAGATGACTTCCATCGTTTCTTGGTGCAGTTTCTTGCTGATCCTTCGTTTACGTCGATAGTAAAGGAGCGTGTTTTGTTCCGTGCACTTCGTATGCGTTTGTACGAGATTACTTTACCACCGATTAATCCCAAGGGGGAGACAAGAAGTTTTGCGGATCTGGTAACGGGGATGGAACAGTTTTATGCAGGAATGCTTTCGGTTGAAGCAACGTCTTCTGCGTGGGGTGAAGTAAAAAATTACTTTACCCTTGAGCTCGCACTCTCAAATATTTCAAGCGAAGTGGTGTTTTATGCGGCAGTACCCTTTGAATACAGCGACTTATTTGAAAAGCAAATACTTTCTGCATATCCAGATGCAAAAATTCGTGAGCACAAGGAAGACTACAATCCATTTAATGAAGCGGGAGTAACGCTTGCTTCTGTTGCTGAACCAATAGGGAATCAGGTTTTTGCTATGAAGACGTTTGAAAAGTTTTCTCAGGATCCCTTGAACACACTTCTTGGTGCTTTTAGTAAGATAGAGCACACTGGAGAGGGTGTGGCGATACAATTTGTTATCGAGCCGCAAGGTAAGGCGTTTAATGATGTCTATAAAAATGCGAGAGAGGAAATAAAAAAAGGTATACCGGTAAAAAAAGCGCTTGAGAGTACCACGATGCGTTTTGCTTCAGGTTTTGCCTCGGTAGCCAAAGAACTCGTGTTTGGTATTAAGAAGAATGAAGAACATATCGACCAAGAAGCGGTTGAGAGTATTACAGAAAAAATCTCTTCACCGGTAGTGGATACCAATATTCGCATTGTAGTATCGGCGGTGGATGAAGCACGCGCGACGGCACTTTTGAATGAACTTGAAGCTACGTTTAATCAATTTAATAAACCACACGCTAACGGTATTAAATGGCGTCGCCTTACGACGGGCGCAGAACTTGCAAAAACTATTTCTCAGTACTCATTCCGTATATTTGAGAAGAATCAAAGTTTTCCGTTGAATCTTAAAGAGCTTACAACGATATTCCATTTCCCTGTGACAGAAGTATCATCTCCCGAGATCAAAGATTCCCGCGCGGGAGTTGCGCCAGCACCGCTTGC
>CAYHML010000032.1:0-7798 GCA_964357675.1 uncultured Candidatus Saccharibacteria bacterium
CTATAGTGATATTGTGAAAATTGTTACGGGGTAAAAAAAAGGGCCGCACAAATGTGCGACCCTTTGATGAACAAAGAACCGTTATGCTGTCATTCTGTCGGGGATCGGTGATATTTTAAACTCCCATTCAGGATTACTCCTGATGTATTCTTCCTTATGAGTTTTCGAAATACTCATATCGTAATCGATGCTGTTTCCAAACAGAAGGATGTTTTTCTCGGACAACAGCTTTGCGCCACCCATGCCCTCTATAACGAAGCCTTCTCCGTGGAAAGCATACCCTTCATCACCGAGTTTTCTTATAACAGTGTGGGGGAGACCGTTAAGCGCAAGTACTTCCCTAAGGATGTTTTTGTGAAGACATCCACAGTCGTCCTCAACAAAGTACATCGACGGTTTCCCCTCGATGGTTACCTGACAGACTTTATACAACTTGTGCGGGTCTAACTTCTCGATCCGTACGAATTTCATGGAACTTCCTCCTTGAGGTAATTTTTTTATATCTTAATATATTATAACAAATAAGAGACCTAATGTCAATAGACTTGGTGATGTCCTTATTTTAAGGTAATATACACGCATATGCGACAATCAAAATTCTTTATAAAAACACGCAAAGAAGCACCTGCGGACGAGGTGGCAAAAAACGCAAAATTACTCATCCGTGCAGGGTATTTGGATAAGCTTCAAGCAGGGGTGTATACGTATTTACCCCTTGGACTCCGTGTATTAAAAAAAATTGAAGAGATTATTCGTGAGGAAATGAATAAGGAGGAAGGACAGGAAATACTGATGCCCTCACTTCATCCCAAGGAATTCTGGCAAACAACAGGACGTTGGGATTCGTTTGATGGTCTCTATAAAGTAACGGATGCGTCTGGTAGAGAAAATGCACTCGGTGCAACGCACGAAGAAGTTGTCGTTCCTCTCGTTAAACAATTTGTGTCTTCGTATCGAGACTTACCATTCGCGGTGTATCAATTCCAAAACAAGTTTCGTATGGAGCTTCGTGCAAAGTCAGGCATCCTTCGCGGAAGAGAATTTATTATGAAAGATATGTACTCGTTCCATTGTACCGAGGAGGATATGAAAGTGTACTATGAAAAAATGAAAATATCTTATGCGCGCATTTTTGAACGTATGGGGATTGGCGCACGTACGTACCTTACCTATGCGAGCGGTGGCAGTTTCTCGAAATATTCACACGAATTTCAGACACTTACGGAAGCGGGGGAGGATGTTATTTATATTTGTGATACGTGTCGTGTCGCAGTCAACAAGGAAATTATCGAAGAACAAAAGCACGCGTGTCCGATCTGTAGTAATGAAGGGCTTCGTACAGAAACTTCTGTAGAGGTCGGCAATATTTTTGAACTTAAAACAAGATTTTCCGCACCATTTAATTTGACGTACAAAGATGAAAGCGGAGCAGACCAAACGGTTGTAATGGGGTGTTATGGTATTGGCCTTGGGCGCGTGCTCGGAACCGTGGTAGAAGTGTATGGCGATAACAAGGGTCTCGTATGGCCACGTGCGATTGCGCCATTTACTGCGCACCTTGTTGAAATACCTTCTGCGGATTCAAATGTGCGCACAGAAGCCGAGAAACTTTATAACGAACTTATTGAACGCGGTATCGAAGTATTATGGGATGATCGCGATTTGCGCGCAGGGGAGAAGTTTGCAGAAAGTGATCTTTTAGGAATACCGTTTCGTGTGGTAGTATCTGAAAAAACGCTTGCCGGAGAAACCGTTGAGGTGAAAGAGCGCATTACGGGTGAAGTGTCCATGTGTACGCGCGATGAGTTGTTTCAGATGCTTGCGATTCAATCGTAATAATATAATCTATGTTTGAGAAATTCTACCAACTATTTTCTAATGATATCGGTATCGATCTTGGTACGGCGAATACGTTGGTGTATGTGCGTGACCACGGAATCGTGCTCAACGAGCCGTCCGTCGTAGCACTCAATAAAAAAACTGGTTCGGTGGTTGCTATTGGTTCTCAGGCAAAACAAATGCTGGGACGCACTCCAGGGCACGTGATTGCGATACGCCCTCTCGTGGATGGGGTTATTTCAAATTTTGAAGTGACTGAAGAAATGCTTTCCTATTTGATTGGAAAAGCGAACACCTTTTCAAAAAAGAGTGTTCGTCCACGCGTGGTTATTGGTGTACCGTCAGGAATTACGAGTGTTGAGACACGCGCGGTGTATGATGCGGCAAAAAATGCCGGTGCGCGCGAGGTGTACATTATCGAGGAGCCAATGGCGGCAGCTATTGGTATCAATCTTCCCGTGAAAGAACCAGTAGGGAATATGGTTATCGATATTGGCGGAGGAACGACAGATATTGCAGTGATCTCTCTTGGCGGAATTGTGCGTTCAAAAAATTTACATATTGCAGGTGATCGTTTGAATAATGATGTGATCAATTATGTGCGTGATGAGTTTCGTGTCCTCATTGGCGAGCGTACTGCGGAAAGCGTAAAGATTGCAATTGGCAGTGCGGCAAAAGGCGCGGGACCAATGGAGGCAGTCATTCGCGGTCGTGATCTCGTAACAGGACTTCCCCGTGAAGTAATTGTGACGGATACTGACATTCGCGAAGCACTTGCTCCTTCGATAATGGGTCTCGTTGATGCGGTGAAAGAGGTGATAGAGACTACCCCACCCGAGGTGCTTTCAGATGTGATGAGTCGTGGTATTATTCTCGTGGGAGGTGGCGCACTTCTTCGTGGGCTTGATACCTTGCTCATCCAAATGCTCAACGTGCCGGTTTATGTGGCGAACGACCCTCTTACGGCTGTCGCGCGGGGTGCAGGAATTGTCCTTGAAAATATGGATATCTATAAAGATGTATTAATTGGTTATGAAACAGACGTATCTCCAGAATAATGATAGGCGCAGTATTCGTAAAAAGATTGTCATCGGCGTGAGTATTTTGGTTGTAGGAGTGTTGATTATTTTGATTAGTCCTTTGAGAAATTCTTTTACGCAATTGCTTCACATTGCGGTGCCACAAATGTGGGAGACCGGAGAAAACGTAGGTAATGCAGGAAGTTCGTTTTTTGGAGCATTTGCTTCAAAACGTACCATGGTAGAAGAAAATGTACTTTTACGTGAAGAGAACTCGCGCTTGCGTGTGGAGGTTCTTGATCGTAATCTTTTGAAGGAAAAAATTACTACATTAGAAAAAATTCTTGGTCGCGAATATATAGAAGAGCGCGTTGTTGCAAATGTTCTTGCAGGTCCTCCTCGTTCATCATATGATACACTTATTATTGATGTGGGAGATGATCATTTGATTGCTTCTGGTGACCGTGTTGTGTATGCAGGTTCGGGAGTGGTAGGGGAAGTATTGGAGGTGTACCCACATTCTTCAAAAATAAAACTCTTGTCGTTTCCCGGTCAAAAAATATCAGTACTCCTTGGTACCTCAACGATGCCGATAACCGCACAGGGACGTGGCATGGGGAATTTTGAGGCGCACGTACCGCGCGAAAGTTTGGTTGACGAGGGAGACGAAGTTGTTTCCTCTGATGGTTTAATTGTAGGAATTATTGGTGCAGTAGTGCGAGACGACACACTTCCGTATGTGCGTGTTCTTTTTTTGACGCCATTTAATATAACTGAAATGAAAACAGTAGAAGTGTTAAAAGGTGTTTAATGTATTGTTTGGGATGAACCTATGACCATACGTATACTCATCACTCTATTTTTTGTTGCACTCATCTTGTATTCGCCATGGTGGATGGTGCTTTTTGGTGTTACACTTGGAGCTTTTTATTTTAAAAATTATTACGAAATTATTATACTCGGAGTTGTTTTTGATCTTTTGTATGGGGCGCAAAGTGGGTTTATGGCGGGGTATGGCATAATAGGTGTGGTAGGTGCGTTTGTGGTGTTTGTGATTATTGAAAAGATTAAGAAAGAGCTACGGTAGTGCTTGGGACGTGATGCCATACGCAATACATAATGTTTAATTTAAAAAGAAAACCACTTTCATCTCATTATCTTAAGCAACTTTCTCGGGACATTGACCCCGATGAGATTTTTCTTGATGCAAAAAATCTTCCTAACTTTGACAAAGATCAATTTGAGGGACGCATCGAACTGCCTCTTGGGAGGGGCACTGCTATCGGTGTTGCGATAGCATTTCTTCTTATTGAAATTATTTTCTTTACAAAAGTTATCAGTTTGCAGGTGGTGCACGGCGAAGAATTTTATGCGAAAAGCGAGAATAACCGCCTTGATCATTCCCCGTTATTTGCTATGCGGGGGATTATTTCGGATCGCAATAAAACACTCCTTGCGTGGAATTCATTTGGCGATGAGGTTCTTTCTTCTCCGAGTGGAACTACTACTACAACACAGCTTCCGTTTCCAGAACGACACTACACTTCATCCCCAGGGTTCGGGCATCTTCTCGGGTATGTAAGCTATCCAAAACAAGATAGTAAAGGGAATTTTTATCAAGAAGAGTATCTCGGTAAAGATGGTCTCGAGGAACAGTACCAAGATATTCTTGCAGGAGAAAATGGTATTCAAATTGTAGAGCGTGATGCACTCGGTGTCGTTCAGCCTGGGAGTATTATTGATGAGCCGAAAGATGGGAGAGCTCTCGTTTTAAGTGTCGATGCAAAGGTTCAAGAAAAGCTTTATACCACCATCAAAGACCTTGCTGAAGGTCATGGGTATATGGCGGGCTCGGGAGCGCTCATGGATATTGAGACAGGGGAACTTATTGCGATGACGAGCTATCCTGAATATGAAAGCTCCGTGCTTTCCAATGGTACTGATAAGAAAAAAATCCAAGAATATCAACTAGACAAGCGCGCGGTGTTCCTTGATCGTGCCGTTTCTGGACTCTATACACCAGGTTCGATTATAAAGCCAGTGATGGCAATCGCTGCGCTAAATGAAGGCATTATTTCTCCAGATAAACAGATTTTAAGTGCAGGTTCGATTTCGATTCCGAATCCATACAATCCAGCCGCCAAGACCATATTTAATGACTGGAAAGTTCACGGGTGGACTGATATGCGACGCGCGCTCGCTGTTTCTTCTGATGTATATTTTTACAGTATCGGTGGTGGATATGAGAGTCAGCGTGGTATGGGTATTGAAAATATTGAAAAATATGCGCGGTTGTTTGGGTTAGGTGCCCTTACAGGGGTTGATATCTCGGGAGAAAAGGAAGGAACCATTCCAAGTCCCGCGTGGAAAGCAAAAACATTTAATAGTGAGCCGTGGCGCCTCGGAAATACCTATCATACGGTTATCGGGCAATATGGATTTCAAACAACACTCATTCAAGCGGTGCGTATGGTTGCAGGTGTCGCAAATAATGGAACACTCGTCACGCCACATCTAGTTCGTGATCCCGCTCCCGTACTTTCTCCGGTGCAGATTTCTATCCCCGCACAGTATTTCGAAGTCGTACGCGCGGGTATGCGTGATGCGGTTAAAGATGGTACCGTAGCGGGACTGAATGTTCCTTACGTAGAAGTTGCAGGGAAGACGGGTACTGCTGAGCTTGGAAGTCAGAAAAAATATATAAACTCTTGGGTGGTAGGTTTCTTTCCGTACGATAAACCACGCTATGCGTTCGCGGTGGTGATGGAGCGTGGTCCGTATGAAAATTCTATCGGCGGTGTTTTTGTGATGCGTCAGATGCTTGACTGGATGCATATACACACACCGGAATATTTTCCGGCACCAGAAAATTAATTTTTATGCGTATCGACGGAAATAAAATTCGGGATATTCTAAAACAAGAACTGCGAGAGGATCTCGCACAGAGCGGGAAGTCGCATCAACTCGTCGTGATATCAGTAGGGGACGATCCTGTCGTACAAAAATTTGTAAATATCAAGCGAGCGTTTGCGGAACATATTGGTATTACGTTTTCGGAGAAAAAATTTCCCGTAGGTGTTTCGTTTGAGCTTCTTGAAACAGCACTACAAGACCTCAATACCGATGCATCAGTAACAGGTATTATCGTGCAGTTACCCCTCTCTCCTCATCTCGATACGACAAAGGTGCTCGACCTCATTGCGTCATCAAAAGATGTTGATGTTCTGTCTTCGCACGCGAACCAACTTTTTTCAGAAGGAGCATTCGACGTATTGCCACCCGTGGTCGGCGCGATTGCAGAAATTTGTCGTCGATATAATGTTGAGATACAGGGGCGTAACGTTGCAATCCTTGGGAGTGGTCGGCTTGTTGGTGCGCCGGCAGAGGTGTGGTTCCGTGCGTGTGGCGGACGCGTAAGTCTTTTTGATAAAACAACAGAAATAAGCTCGATGCACGCATGTCTTCGCGAAGCGGACATTGTGGTTTCTGGCATGGGGCAGGCAGGATACCTCAAACCCGAGATGCTCAAAGAGGGAGTAGTGCTCATTGATGCAGGAACGAGCGAGTCTAGAGGGGTGATTGTGGGAGACGCCGATTCTCGCTGTGAAGATATCGCGCGTTTGTTCACTCCTGTACCAGGAGGGGTTGGCCCCCTTACGGTGGCGATGATTTTTCGAAATCTTGTTGCCCTTGGCGTGGATTGAATTGTTGTGGTACGTATTCACATGCATACAAAATTCTGTATACGTGTGAATGTGTACCACTATCGACGTATTTTATACTATAGTATAAAATACGTCGATAGTGGTATAAAGGAAGTATTTATAATGATTTTGTACAACTATTTTTGAGTAGTCACAAGCAGGAAACAGAACGAGAAGGATGAAGCGACAATAATACCGTCCATGCATCTTGTGGGTCCGTACTTTTTTAAAGAGTATTGTGTAAAGAATCGAGGAAATTCTTATATGTTGTGAACTAGTATCATGGTTTGACTTTTGACTTGAAAACGAATACTATACACACTATGTCAAACGAAAAAGAATATTTGAGCCAAGAAAAATTTAATGAGCTTGAGAAAGAGCTTAACCACTTAAGAAGCGTACGCCGTAAGGAGATCGCAGAACAGCTCGAGTTTGCAAAGGGTCTTGGTGACCTTTCAGAAAATGCTGAATATCACGAAGCACGCCAAAATCAGGCAGAAACAGAAGAGCGTATTTTGAAGCTCGAAACGCTTCTCAAGCGTGTTGAGATTACCAGCAAGCACAAGAATGATGTCGTCAGCATTGGCTCGACAGTAACTATCCAAAAAGGGAGCGATAAGAAAGAATACGTGTATCGTATCGTAGGATCAGAAGAAGCAAATACACGCGAGGGAAAAATCTCAAACAAATCACCTCTCGGTGCTGCACTCATTGGTAAAGAAAAAGGTGACAAGGTATCGTGCGAGACGCCAAACGGCACAGTCTCGTGTGTGGTGGTGGATATAAAATAATTCACTACGTTTGCTCCAACGTGCGCCCCATCATTCTCACATGGCTTCTCTTGAAGAAATTCGCGCTGAGCGCTTGAAGAAATTAAACGAGCTCATTTCTGAGGGTGTTTCTGCGTATCCCGCAACTTCACAAAAGACTCATTTCATTAACGAACTGTTGAGTGATTTTGATGCGCTCGCTTCTCGTGAGGAAGAAGTGGTGGTTGCAGGACGCGTGATGGCGTCACGTGGACAAGGCGCACTCATCTTTGCAGATCTCTTTGATGGTACGGCAAAACTGCAAGTAGTTATAAAACTCCCCGAGACACCAGAGGCTGTTCGTGTTTTTTATGAACGATTTGTTGATATCGGAGATTTTATTGAAGTGCGTGGCACGTTGTTTGCTACCAAGACAGGACAAAAAAGTATTCTTGGACGGGGCGTATCAATGCTCTCAAAAGCACTC
>CAYHML010000033.1:0-7593 GCA_964357675.1 uncultured Candidatus Saccharibacteria bacterium
TGACACCCTTACCCCTTGCTTCCTCGCGAACAATCAGCGGGCTGATTTTAGTTGTACCTTGGTACTTGGACACGAAGTTGAGGATACCTACGATGTGGTTGTCCTCGACCGCCACATACATCAGCTGTTCAGCTGAGAAGTGACCCTTTTTGTCCTGATTATCTTTGGAGGCAGTCTCAACGATGCGCTTTGCGTGCGCTCGATGGTCACCACCATAGTACGGATCTAATGCGCTGTGCATCATTTCCGCAACGACCGGTAAATCATCGAGATGAACTCTTCGTATCTGTATCATTGTAAAGAACTCCTTTCTTTGTTTTGCCGCAGGGGAGCCACTGTGACTCCTTGAGCGACAAAAAGGTTGCCGCACCCGACATTGGGTACGGTATGAACATTACACTATAAGATAGTACTTAGTCAAGTATTTGGAGGCGGATACCTATGACACCATATTTTTGCTCATCTTCGTCAGAATAGAATTGCTTTATTTGGTTGAGGAGAAAATCTCGGCTCTCTTCTCCAAAGAGAGATGGTTCATGGTCTGAAAAAAGTTCTTTGAAGGTTTGATAGCGCAATAATCCTTTCACTACTGTGGTCACGTTGTTCTCTGGCTTGTCGTTCTCACTAAAAATAACCTGGTCACCAATCATGATTTGTTGACGCTTCTCATCGAAAAGACGGCTTTCGATTACTTTTTTCCCTGAGGCAATGTTGTTGTACGGCTCTGTAGCCAGTTTCATTTGGTGCTGTTTCATAATAGTGATTCATTTATACCGTAAAAAAGATAAATAAACAAGTCGTCGTATTATCACTTGGCTAGCCTAGTACGACCATGATGTTCTGATTCCATGTTTCGAAGTCAGGGTTTTACTGTATAATTAACCAATGGACTCAAATATAGAGAAAAATCAAACTCGATTGGAAAATAAATTGAAGTTAGGAAGTTTTAGTATTGAAACAGAACGATTGTTGTTGCGTCCCGTGTCAATGGAATATGCTGAAGAAATTTTTAAAGAGTTTGATGATGAGACAACAGAGTATATGTTCCCATCTACCCCTGAGGACATTGCTGATACCAAGAAATTTATAGAAGAAAGCACTGAGGGGTTTTTGCAAGGAAAAGAAATTGTTACTGTTATTCTTAAAAAAGATACACTTGAATATTTAGGAAGCGGAGGAATTCATCACATCGACACGAAAACTCCGGAACTTGGTATTTGGATTAAAAAAGGTGCTCACGGGAATCATTACGGGAGAGAGGCTGTTGCTGGATTGAAAAAATGGGCTGATGTAAATCTTGATTATGAATATCTCAAGTACCCAGTAGCAGAGGAAAATATTTCAAGTAGAAAAATAGCAGAATCACTCGGTGGTAAAGAAGTATTAAGATATCCACATACAAACCAAAAGGGCGTACAGTTGAATATTGTTGAATATCATATTTTTTCAAGGGAATAGGCTGTAGCTTCGCATAGTACGACCAGCAGATTGGGTTGATTTGTCACATTCATTATACTAATTATGAATCAATCAGAACGAAAGCGATTAGTTAGCGATCTAGTATCGAAAGGAGTTTTAAAATCTAAATCAATAGAGCAAGCTTTGCGTGCCGTAGATAGAATAGATTTTGTGTCCAAGGACACAGTTATTTTAGAAAAATAAAAGATCTACCTGTGGCTCGTCTCTCGTTGTGGTCTACGTTTTAAGTAGAAAATAGAGGTCAGTGTATCTACACGTGCAAATTCAGCGTTATAAAGAGCGTTTGTAGTTATAAAAATTAGTACAGCGCAGGTTGTGTTGAGTGAGCATTGCTCATTTCCGTAGCTCTTTTGTCGTTTTCCGTCAGCCCTGCGATGGAGAAAGGTAGGGCTTCAGTTTAGTTGAGTAATTAAGGGTTATTTATCAATGAAACATTGATAAATAAGGGTTTCTGGGTAAAAAACTTTACAAATGTTTAAAAAATGTTATATTAGGAGGTAAAGGTACTCTTATGGGAGTTTCAAAAAATTATGCGAATTTTATCGAACGGATTTCCTACGAATTTACCCAATTCGGAGCAGGTTTCTCAAGGTGGGCCAGCAAATTTTGCCAAGGCTTTTTTTAAGTATTTACAGGTTGAAAATGTACACCATGAGTGGATTGGCGTTATATTCTCCGGAGTCAACTCCCATGCGGTTCAGCTTAGGAAGGGGGTTTCTGTGGGAAGGAGGAAATATTTTCTTCTTCGTACCCCAAGACGGATGATTAGCAAGGTATTGCAGGCTTCGATGCGCACTGACCCAAAGGTGGTGTTGCGCGAACCGATCTCTCGGCTTGTGAATTTGATTCGTAAGGAAAAACCTGACATCGTTTTTCTAAACGGCTTTGGGATACTGAACTGGATGCTTCTCAAGGCAGCAGAGAAGACAAATACCCCTGTTGTGATCCAGCATGCTGGTATCTGGACAAAAGAATTGCGTTTGCATAAAGAATATTATTCTGTCTTTGGAAGGAAGCTTATGGAAAAAATGGAGCGAGAATCTACAAAAATTGCTCAAAAGGAGATTTTTTTGAATGAATGGAGCAAAAACTACTATCAGAGGAATGTTGCTCGAGGTGCAAGTGAAAACGCCATAGTCATTCCGTTGCCATTCAATTTCTCTTCATTTAAGACACTTCAAGACGTAAGTAAAAAGAAGCGATTTGTTTTTGAGTCCAATGTCGTCAATGTTGGTGTGATTGCACGCTGGGATAAAATTAAAAATCATAAGGCAGTACTTACTGCGGCAAAATACGCAAAACGTAATGGGTTACCACTTGCGTTTCACTCTATCGTCGATATTCCCAACAAGAAAGAATATCTGCGTATGGAAAAAGAGTACGAGCGATATGTGCATGTGATTGGTCCACAAGGGCGAGCGAAAATCTCGGAATTTTGCTCTGCGGTAGATGTCCTCTTTCTCCCGTCATTGTTTGACGTTTCTCCTACAGTAGTACTTGAGTCAATAGCAACCGATACACCAATCGTGATATCCCCAAATGTCGGGTATGTGAGCGACTTCACCTCCAATGGAGGTTCGGAATGGGTCATGGATACGGCACGTGCAAAGAACATTACAGAAAGTCTCATACGGCTCGCCGATAAAAGAATGCCCACTGAGCTTATAGAGAAGCTTATTGAAAAACATGATCATCAGAAAGTCTTTGGAGCGTACCTCGCAGTATTCCGCAGTCTCATTGGGTTTTTAGGTGTTTATACGGACGATACGAAATTAGTGAAAAGTCCTGTTCGTGTAGAAGGTTCAGTTTCAACGCCTGTAGGTATCACGCCCTCGAAGTAAGGAATTTTTTTGTAAAAAATTATCCGTGAAGATTCATTTATTCAGGATTATGTCACGTAGCAGGACTAGGGTAATTTATTGATTTCTAATTTACTAACCATGAATCAATTTAAATTAGGAAAGCTAGTCGACAATCTTGCATCAAAAGGAGTTTTAAAATCTAAATCAATAGAGCAAGCTTTGCGTGCCGTAGATAGAATAGATTTTGTTCCAAAAAAACTCTCTGCACTTGCTTATGAGGATGAATCATTGTCTATTGGTCACGGGCAGACCATATCGCAACCTTACACAGTTGTTTTTATGCTGGAATTACTCGAAGTTAAAGAAGGTCAACGTGTGATGGATGTAGGGTATGGTTCTGGTTGGCAAACAGTGCTTCTGTCCTATTTGATTGGTGAACATGGGCGCATTTATGCTTTTGAAATAATTGAAGAACTTTGCAGGTTTGGGAAAAACAATATAGAAAAATATCCAGCATTAGCGAAAAGAATATCGCTCTTTTGCAAAAGTGCTGATACTGAGTTGGTTGATAGCGGTATCGGCGCATTGGATAGAATAATTGCTGCGGCTGATGTTAAAAGAATTCCTTTCTCGTGGAGAGATAGTCTGGTTACGGGTGGCATAATGGTGTATCCGCACGAGGGGAGTATCTATAAAGAAATTAAGAATTCTGATGGTACGTTTACAAAAAGTGAGTTTTTTGGTTTTGTTTTCGTGCCTTTCATGCAAGATTAGCCGACAGTATGATAGACTATTTAGTGCTTGTATTGTAGTTTGGATTTAATAAAAAACATTTTTTCCCCATATGAATATCCTTTCAATTTCTTCAGATCGAAAAATGTTTGAGCAGGGGAGCGCGGTGCGGGCGCGGTTGCTTGAATATGGGCAACTGGTAAAACGATTGCACATTATCGTTTTTGCAAAAGAATCTTTGCGGTTTGAGGACGAAGTTATTCATCCAAATATCTTTTTGTATCCTACCAATACGAAGACACGTCTTGGGTATATTCCACGCGCGATACTGAAAGCGCGTGCGCTCAAAAAGCGCGGGATGCGTATTGATGTGGTAACAGCACAGGATCCGTTCGAACTGGGGCTTACCGCATACCTCATTGCGCGCATCTTTGGTGCGAAACTCCATCTGCAGGTGCATACGGATTTTATGAGCCCGTATTTTGCAAAAGAGTCGTTGGTGAATTACGCGCGCGTTGTGCTTGCAAAATTCCTTCTTCCGCGCGCAGATGCAATCCGTGTTGTTTCTTTACGAATAAAAAATTCATTAGCGGGTATTCAGGGTACGCGCAAAATGCCACCAATTGAAGTGCTCCCCATTTTTGTTCCCACAGATGCAACTGCCGAGGTTTCGTCCGCACACGATCTCAAGAAAAAATATCCACAATTTGAAAAACATATTTTGATGGCGTCGCGTTTAACACCGGAAAAAAATATCAACCTCGCAATAGAGGTGATGGCGGAGATTGTTATTAAATATCCAAAGACAGGACTCATTATCGTGGGAGAAGGAAGTGAAAAAAAAGCACTGATGGCGAAAACAAGGAATTACAATTTACAGAATCATATTATCTTTGAGGATTGGCAGAGAAATCTTTTTTCGTATTACAAAACAGCGGATCTCTTCTTCCTCACGTCGAACTACGAGGGATACGGTATGGCGGTCGTCGAAGCGCTTTCGGCAGGATGTCCGGTGGTGATGACGGACGTAGGGTGCGCTGGCGAGATTGTTCGTCATAATGAAAACGGACTCATTGCACCAGTAGGGAACCATGGTGCGCTGGTGCGTATGGTGAGTCACTATATTTCTGGTGGCGTGCATCTCGAGGCGCGAGCACCAGAACTTCCTACAAAAGAAGAATATCTTGCACGTTACCTCAAATCGTGGCAGGATGCGTTAGATTCTTAGAATTTGTTTAGATTCTAAATAGGTTCTAGCAATATCTAATGCTTTTCAATAATGTAAAAACTGAAAAAGACCTTCGCGAGATCAAGCGAAAGGTACTTATGGACTCAGTGCTTTATGAGCGTTTTTTGGTGGTGTGTAAGGCAAATCACGATCACGCAAGCACGTTAATTCCTGTGAGTCGTTTTGGGCCCCAAGGCGAGGTTTTTAAAGGTAAAATGCCAACAAATGCGGAGATGTTGGCTTTTTATCGCGTTCTTGTTGCGACAGGCGAGGAGGTCCAAAATCTTGATGCGGAGCGTGTTATGAAAAAGCTCAAGACGCGCAGTAACTCGGGTGTTGCGGTGGTGTCGCTCCTTACCAAGTCGTTCCCGTGTCCGGGGCGATGCACGTATTGTCCGACAGAAGAGCGAATGCCAAAAAGCTATCTTTCTGATGAACCTGCGGCGGCGCGTGCGCTTGCAAATGATTTCGATCCATACGATCAGGTGACCAATCGCCTTAAGGCCCTCCAAATGAACGGACACCTTACGGAAAAAGTAGAGATGATCGTTATTGGTGGTACGTGGAGTTTTTATCATCCAAAATATCAAGAAGAATTTCTCGCGGAAGCATTTCGCGCGTGTAATAATTTTGGTGTAGGAGAAGACAAGCAGACGCCAAAAGGAATAAAATCTCTCGGCGATTTACAAACAGAAAATGAAACTGCGGGATCGCGCATCATCGGGCTCTCTATAGAAACGCGTCCTGACTATATTACGACCGTAGAGCTCGAACGCTTGCGTATGCTTGGTGTTACGAAAGTAGAGCTTGGTGTTCAGCATCTCGATGACGCGGTACTGAAAGGCACTAAGCGTGATATGAAGATTGCGACCGTCGTGACGGCAACCGAACGCTTGCGTAATGCAGGATTCAAAATCGTCTACCATATGATGCCAAACCTTCCGGGATCAACCCCTGTGCGCGATATTGAAATGTTTGGTGAACTTTTTTCTGGGGAAACATTTCAACCGGATATGCTGAAGATTTATCCCTGTATGGTGCTTCCGGGGAGCGAACTTTTTTCTGAATGGCAGGAGGGGAAATTTACTCCGTATACAGATGAAGAAATAATGCACGTTCTCGTGGAAGCAAAAAAACAGGTTCCAAAATATGTGCGCATTATTCGCGTGATTCGCGATATTCCTGCGACGCATATTGAAGCGGGGAGCAAAGTGTCTAATCTCCGCCAGTGGCTGTTGTCTGATATGCAAAAGAATGGGTGGCGCTGTAAATGTATTCGTTGTCGTGAAGTGCGCGATACAATTGTTGATCCAGAAAAATTTCCTCTCACCCACACTGAATACCGTACGACAACAGGGAAGGAAATCTTTCTTTCGTTTGAGGAACAAACTCCCCTAGGACGGTCTTCGGGGAGTTTGAATAGTGAGGCGCCAAAACTTGCTTCGTTTTTGCGTCTCAGGTTGCCAGATAATAAAGGGCAGGAATTTGTTGGAAGTCCCCTTTCAGTGCTTTCTGGCGCGGCACTGGTGCGTGAGCTTCATACCTACGGTCAGATGGCGGTCATTGGTGAAAAAGGTTCACAGAGTCAGCATTTGAGTTTTGGAAAACAACTTCTCCTTGAAGCAGAGCGTATTACGCGTGAAGCAGGCTTCAAAAAAGTCGCTATTATTTCTGGCATCGGCGTTCGCGAGTATTACAAAAAACGAGGGTATCACCTAGAAGGAACGTATATGGTAAAATACTTGTAATGAGAAAGAAACAGAACAACTATGCGTTTATAGATAGCCAGAATGTTAATCTTGCAATCCGTGACCAAGGATGGCTTTTAAATTGGAAGCGTTTTCGTGTCTATTTGAATGAAAAATATGGAGTGACAAAAGCTTTTTTGTTCATTGGGTTTATTGAAGGAAATAATCAACTATATACAACACTACAGGATGCTGGGTTTATTTGTGTCTTTAAGCCAACACTTGAATATAAAGATGGCACAACAAAAGGGAATTGTGATGCAGAGTTAGTTCTTCATGCAATGATCGAATATCCGAATTACAAGGATGCAGTAATTATTACTGGTGACGGAGATTTTTATTGTTTAGCGCAATATTTACTTGAAAAGGGTAAGCTAGGGGCAATTATCATTCCAAATAAGTTTAAATTTTCAGCTCTTTTAAAGTTCAAAATATTTCGTAAACACCTACGTTTTATGAATGATCTAAAAGGAATGCTCGAGTATAAAAAGAAAAGGCCCCATGAGGACGAAACCTCATAGGGTGGACTTTTCCGTTGGTGATATTGCTATGATATATTCTCTACACAAAAAGTCAAGTAGACTATTAATTTTGACACAAAAGG
>CAYHML010000034.1:0-7235 GCA_964357675.1 uncultured Candidatus Saccharibacteria bacterium
GCACGTCGACTGCTCGACGTGCGTGAGGACTTGAAAGCCGGAACATATTGCGCGTAGTAACGCGCAATAGTGAGGCGGGGTCAAGAAAATTTACGAGTGGCGACGAGTAAATTATTCGTGACAAAGTCCTCGTAATTTGCGCGCACAAAACGAAGGGCGAAACGTATACACGTTTCGCCCTTTACGTTTTGTAGTGCAGGAGAGGACTTGAAGGGGAGGGCGGGGAACCCGTCGAACACGACGGGTCGCACGAGCAGGGCCGAGAGGAGAAAGGAGCGACGGCGACGAACGAGCTCTTGGCAAAGTTCTCTTTTTAATGAAGTAAAAATTAAGGTATACTATATTTTATGAAACGGACTCGAGGTTTTACATTAATAGAACTCCTTGTTGTCATCGCTATCATCGGCGTTCTTGCTTCAGTCGTTATGAATTCAGTTAATTCTGCGCGTGCCAATACCAAAGTTTCAAAAGCGAAAGCAGAACTTCAAAGTTTAAGAGCAGGGATTAGCTCACTTGAGGATGATACGGGAAAGTGGCCTAATGGGTGCCCTGTTGCGACGTCGGTCACGGGGTCTAGTAATGAAATCAGGTTTTCTCTCGCAAATGCGGGCATTGTGAGTATTCCTTCTGTCGGGGTTACTGATGCCACTACAGACCCTCCATGTGAATGGACTGCCGAGGAAGTAAGCGCGTGGAAAGGGCCCTATATGCCCAATGCTACAGATCCATGGGGAAATCCGTACTGGTTTGATAGTGACTACTACCCTCGTCAAGATTGTGGAGATCCAACCGCAACTGCTGTTGTAGTAGTGGAATCTCACGGACCGAATGGGGTGGGAGGCGCAGAATCTGCAGACTATGACTGTGATGATATTTATTCAGAACTTCACTAGGTATAAGTATTGTTTATAGTTTTTACACTTAAAGCAAAAAGGCGCACCACGTTCGTGGTGCGCCTTTTTGCTTTTATCTACTATTTAATCTATTCAAATATCTTTCGAACCCATCCGAAAAGACTAAAAATATTTTCGTTATTTTTTACAAATGTTTCAAGCTTCAATCGTTCCTCGCCGAGGACAACAACCTCCTGAATAATGGTGTTTTTGTCTGTTGATGATGCCATACGTTCTGCTTCGGTGCTGAGACGTTGTATACGATTTTGCATTGTAACCAACTCACTTCGAATGACGCCAAGGTTCTTGTAGTCAGTGCCAATGATGAATGTTTTGAAATTGCTTCGTTGTTCAATTTTCTCAATTGCTGTTACCGTCCTTTCTGTTGATGATGCTTGCTCCTGAGCAATCAATCGTACCTGTTCTCCAATTCCACCAAGTCTTGTTGATGAAAAAAGAAGGGTTTGTACAAATTTTGCAACCTCGCTTCGGTGAAGTTCCGCGGTGGTAGTTCCTCTTTTGTTTTGCGTACGAACCTCGGTTTTTTCTGAAGCGGTGTTCGCGTTTTTCTGAGCAGATGCGGGTACGCCTTGTTGCGCAAAGGCAACTCCGGTCGTAGCACATAGCATAAGAATGCTGGCAAAAATAATTTTTTTCATATGGTTGTTTGTTGTTAACTAATAATAGTATTTATTAAGCCTATAAATAGTATAGTACGTCATACAAAAAAGCGCCATACGTATACGTATGGCGCTTTTTTGTATAATTACTCGTTATATCCTCTTTTATTTTTTACCAAACTTTTCGTTGTAGAGTTCGATACTACGCATCACCGCATCCTCGGCAACTTTCTTGTCTCCAAAGCCAGAAATCGTGATCTCGGTGCCCTGAATCATCTTGTATGTTTCAAAGAAGTGCTGCATCTCTTTCAATGTATGTTTGTTGATGTCACTTAAGTCCTGTACTTCGTCCCAGCGTGGGTCTTTTGCAGGAACGGCGATCACTTTGTCGTCCGAGTCACCACCATCTATCATATGCATAATTCCGATAGGGCGTGCCTTGACCATAATACCGGGGAAGAGTGGGTACGTGGTGAGGAGGACGACATCGAGCGCGTCATCATCATCCCAAAGTGTCTGAGGAACAAATCCATAATCAAATGGATAGTCCTGCGCGGTGTGAAGTGCACGGTCGAGCGCAATTAGTCCCGTTTCTTTGTTTATTTCATACTTGTTTTTGGAACCCTTATTAATTTCTACAATGACGTTGATTTCCTTAGGTGCATTTTTGCCCAATGATATTTCGTGCCAGAGGTTCATAGGTTTTTTAATTATAATTTGTGTAATAAGTTACTTCAGGAGGTCGTGCGGTTGAAACTTACTCAGTTACAGGCAGTGCCGTTACTTCAGGAATAATTTCTGAGGAAACTTCTGCGGGAGCACTAGCTTCTTCAGAAATCGCTACGGGGGTTTCGCTTTCACCGCTTACGATATCAAGTCTCCACCCTGTAAGCTTTGCGGCAAGACGTACGTTTTGTCCACCACGACCGATGGCAAGTGACTGCTGGTCGGGAGCTACGGTAACGGTAGCATGGTGTTCTGCTTCATTTAATACTACTCCCTGTGTACGCGCAGGAGAGAGTGCATCAGCAATGAATTTTATTGCGTCGTCTGACCAGAGAATGAGATCAATTTTTTCTCCACCGATTTCGCTCATTACGGTAGACACACGTACACCACGTTGTCCTACACACGAGCCAATAGGGTCAATGTGTTCATCTGCTGAAAAGACCGCAACTTTTGCGCGAGATCCTGGTTCGCGTGCCACCGCTTTGATTTCTACTGTTCCACTTGCAACCTCGGGAGCCTCTTGTGCAAAGAGCTTCTCGATCATTTTTGGATGTGAACGCGAGAGGCGTACTTCGATACCGCGAGGGGACTCATCTACCTTGTAGAGGTAGGCACGAAGACGTTCACCTTGCTTGTAGCGTTCACCAGGAATCTGGTCTTCGTAGGCGAGGATTCCTGTTGTCTTGCCGAGATCAACATAGATATTACCACGCTCGATGCGCTGAACAGTTCCCTGAATAATCTCTCCTTGCTTGTTGCCGTATTCACCGACAATAGCAACCTTTTCTGCTTCACGGATGCGCTGAATGATTACCTGTTTTGCAGTTTGTGCAGCAATACGTCCATAGTCATCATAAGCTTCGAGGGGGAAGATAATTTCATCACCAGGTCCAGCGTCTCTCTTGATACGACGTGCATCTTCGAGGAGGATATCGTGCTCTGGGCTAAAACGACGAAGTGAGATTTTCTCATCATCATTCAACCCTTCGTTGAGTGCTTGCTCTTTCTTTTCTGCATCTGCATCTTCGTCTTCGGGCATACGGACAGATGTTTCTTCAACAACAGTCTTTACTTGCATAAATTCTGCTTTACCAGAGTCAGGGTCAAAATGGGCGCGGATGACCTGCCCTTTTTTGCCGTAGTCTTTCTTGTATGCTGCGGCGAGTGCTTGCGCTATTGCTTCAATGATTTTTTCACGAGGGATACCACGCTCTGCTTCGAGCTGTTCAAGCGCTGACCCCATTGTTTTTAAGTCCAACATATATTTTTTTACAAAAAAAGCCCGCTTTCGAGACGGGAGTGTTATTTGGTTAGTATAGCAGATTATTAGTGCCTGTCAAATAGGGTAATAGCAGGAAATAACAAGGTATTGTGCACAGGGTACGATAGATTTCCTTTTTCTTTTACGGTATACTTATGGTACGAAGTTGTTCTCGCGTACCCAGCATTTTACTCTATGTTCCAAAATTACAAAAAAACACTTGTTGTGGCATTCTCGGTACTCGTTGGTGGAGGAATTATTTTTATTGCGTGGCAGAGTGTTTCTTTTACGTCGAAAAAAAGTTTAACCGAGAGTGAAAAGACGGACCAGCTTGCACAAGGAGATTGGCGAGAAGCACTCAAGGTTATTCCTAGTGATTCATTGTACTCGTCACTCCTTGGTTCACGTGGTTCACTCGGTAGTACGACACTTGCGACTACCACAACTGACCGCCTTGGACGTGAGCTCCTTGCAAGCTATGCCCTTGCGCAAAAATCGATTGGCAACAAGACCATGAGCGAAGCTGATACCAAAACGCTCTCGGGTATTCTCGTGGATAAGGTAATGGTTGATACTACTATCAAGCAATACACCGAAAAGGATTTGAAAATTGTTCCCATTGGTGGTGGTGCACTGATTACGTACCAAAAAGAACTTTCAAAAATCCTTGCAGATTTTTCCGCAAAAAACACATTGAACGAAGTTAAGGTTGTAGCGGAGGCAGTAGAAAAAAATGATAATACAAAATTAGCAACGCTTACCAGCACGATAAGTAGTCTTCAAAAACTCGTGAACTCACTCCTCGCGATGAAAACACCAGAGACTGTTACCACATTTCATCTCTCCTTAGTACAAAATTACGCTCTTATTCATTCAGGAGTTATAGATATGCAACAGATTGTTGATGATCCTGTTGTTGGTATGAGGGGTATTGCAAAATATCGTCAAGGAATGAACGCGCTTAATGTGCTTGCCAGTAAATTAAAGACTGCACAATAATTTTTTTAAATGTTATAATAATATCATTACTTTTTTATAAATATGTTGTCCTTTAAAAAATCTTTTTTTACCACACTAACGCTTGTTGTGTTTACTTCGGTCTCACTTTCGATGCCTCTTCATGCGCAGGCTGTTGATACGGGTGCGGGATTTAATATTGAAGAATCTCTTTCAGGAATGAACCCTCTTGAGGACATCGCGGGCATCGCCCTTACGTGTGCAGCAGGACAAGCAGTTGCGGATACTGTTGTGCCTGCTGTTTCAGTGGTGACGGGAGCTATTGCTAATCTTTTTTCACCCGCAGAAGCTATTCTTTCAGGCGGAACCAATGTTGCTGCGGATGCGGAAGCGGGTATTATTACGGGGGTTTTGGGTGGAACAGTAGTAGGAGTTGGTGCCACCGTGGTGGCGGAGGTCGCGTCTGTTCCTACTTCAAATTTAGTATTGCAAGCGACAGAGTTAACTAAATTGAATCTTGCTGCTGCTTCTGCCGCCGCACAACAGCCGAAGGAGCAGCAATCAAAAATGACCAACGGTATTTTTGATTGTATTGTCTACAACGCGGGGCAGAAGATGCTTGAACAACTTACCAATAATACAGTCGCGTGGATTCAGGGAGGATTTCACGGCGCACCATCGTTTTCAGTAAATACTCACGAAGTTTTTCTTGATCTTGCAGATATGGTTGCAGGGGATCTCGCACGCGAGCTTCGTGGTATCGCAACGTGTGATTTTAGGGTAAATTTCAAAAATGATCTCGCGAATGAAGTGGAGCTTTCCTCAAAACGCCAATACAAATTTAATAGTAGTGTTGAATGTCCGTTCCCTGAGACGTTTAATCTAAATTCCTCAGATTTTTATAACGGCATTAACAAATGGAGCTGGGAAGGACTTGAATACGCAATGCAGGAAAATGGGAACCCGTTTGGCGTAGCAATCCTTACGGGAAATGAGCTTGCCCTCCGTTCTTCTGAAAAAGAAGAAGTGCGCAAACAGGAACTTTCTTGGGCGAATGGATTCACTAATATTGTTGATACTGAGAATTGTAATTATCCAAGCACAACACTCGGAAGATATGACGAAAATGAGGATGGAAACATAACGCAAGATGAGTGGGATCAGCTCGTAGCTGATGAGATGATAACCAAGGCCGAAGTACGAGAGTATCAAAAAATATATTGTAAGACGACCACCCCAGGGAAGGTCCTCGGCGATAAACTTTCCGAGGCAATGGATGTTGACATGCAACGACTTGGACTTGTTGATAGTATTAACAAGATCATCGGTGCAGTGATTAGTCAGGTTACCAAGCAAGCCGCCATAGGTGTCTTCAATGCGGTGTCAGGTGAAGATGCAAAGCTTGAAACAACGTATGTTTCCTCAAGTGCCAGAACTTCAGAAGCTATTGCCATGGAAAATGCCTCGATTAAGCCATATTACAATGCATGGCAAGCAGAAATACAGAGGAAAGAAGATGCGGAGAAAGAACTTGCGAAAGTATGGAATGATCTCAACCTATGGAATTCTGGGAATTCAACGATTGCAGATCCGGCAAGTTTGAATAAACGGCGCACAGAGCTTGAATCCATTATCGCCCTCGCTCCTGGAAGAATTGCCACCGCGAAGGCTGCGTATGACCAAGTTTCAAGTACCGAGATGGCTATCTTGCGACAACAAGAGCTTGTTGCTGCACAACAAGAAGTAGATTATGCAAAAGACGGTGTGCGCGATGCAGAATACGACTACACGCTAGCGCAAACAGAATACTATAAGGCACTCGCAACAGAGATAGACGTCATTCTCATTGATAGTCTTAAACAGAATATGTTAGAAGCAGAAGCAATCCTAAAGAGGGCACGCGCGGTCTTACAGGCAGCAAACGATCGCTTGTATGCAGCAAAAAACCCTGCGTACAGCGCTACTCCTGTGCCTCTTCAGATTTAGAAAAAAGGCGACGTATAGAGTCGCCTTTTTTGTATGCATTCCTAAATTAATAATCATAGAAATCCACACCTTTTCTTTATAGGATATGGTACAATAAGAGTAAGATATTTTTCTCACCAATCTTTTTTATGCGTTTTACCTCCGCGAAATTTTTTGCAATTATTTTCAGCATTATCATCGTTACGAGTGTGGTGGTATTGCCTACATTCGTACACGCAGTCGAGGAGACAGCAATGGAACAAGAGGCGTTAGGGAAGGTAAGTACTCTCGGCCTTGTGGGTTGTGGCGGATATTTTAGTGGACTTGATATTGGTTGTATCGTTCCACTACTAGTATATTATGTTTTGTATATTCCAGCGATGGGGCTTCTCATGCTGAGTGGATATATTTTTGATTTTGTTTTATCGCTTAGTATTGATCATAACTTCATAGATCAACCATTTGTTCAAAAACTTTGGGGGATTATTCGAGATTTTTCTAATATGCTGTTTATTTTTGTGCTCCTTTATACAGGGGTACAGACTATTTTTGGCATGGGGAAATGGCAACAAACTATTATCAAAGTTGTCATTGTGGCACTGTTGGTAAACTTTAGTATGTTCTTTACGAAGGTGGTCATCGATGCGGGAAATATTCTTGCCGTAGGGGTATACCAAGGCATGGGGGCTGAAAAGGTTGCGGGGATAGATAGACCACATAAAACCAAGGCGATGACGAAAGGGCATGAAACCGTCCCCGAACGTACTGTTTCTGCGACACTCGTGAACGCACTTAATCCTAAGCAGTTCT
>CAYHML010000035.1:0-7217 GCA_964357675.1 uncultured Candidatus Saccharibacteria bacterium
ATTTACTAGATAGTGGGCGCAACAGGAAATCATCGCCGTAGTAGAAGTTGCCACGGATACACCAACAACCTTACCCATACCGCGTCCATCATGCACCAGTCCTTTAATGTATTGATACAACCCAATCTGAATTCCGAAACCAACTACCAAGCTGATAATGAAATACCAATAATCCGCAAACTGATTTTGGGCAAATCCCCAGCCGGAAACCAATGTGAGCACAGTAAAGTAAACTCCAAGCAAAATCGTGCTTGCAATAATTCCATACAGGACTGGTTTTGCGATGTTGTTAGTCATGGTTATTTTGTGGTGTAAGCTTCTGGGTCTTTTTCAAACTGCTGTTTACAGTAATTGGAACAAAAATAATAGCTTTTGTCCTTGTAATCCACTTTAAATAAGTCTGCTGATGCTTCCATACCACACACAGGATCTATATGACCTTTATTTTTTTGCTTAACACTAAAACCAAGCCGACTCAATTTTTTAATTAATGATTTGATTCTGTTTTCCATATAGTTTAAATATTAGCTGTTAATTTTTTCCATGTTTTCCGTGTCCGCGAAACATCATCCAGACATGCGCGACTACAAAGATGCTGATGAGAATTAGCCAGAGGTATCCATCTCCAAACAACTTGCCTCCACCCAGAAACAAAACACCCAGCAGAAGAATGCACGGAATCATCATCCATATTATCCCTTTGCCTCCTCCATTTTTATTATGACCATGCATATTTTTTTTTAATTATTATTTATTGGTTAGACTTGAATTGTGCATCCATACGAAATAGGAAGCGAAAATCCAAGCAAAGACGAATATATAGAATGCACCGAGAATGAAGCTACCGACACTGATCCACATAAAGCCGGGTAGAGTTTCAAAGATGGTGTGATGAAGCTGTATCCCAGCCACCGATCTTAACGGAAGAAATCCACCCAACACACACAGAACGTATACGACCTCGCCCCCAAGAACACACTTCCAACCGTATGATTTAAGTGATAGTTGCATATATTATTTGAATTAATTGATTAAACAACCTCTCCTTTTTTCTCGAGCATCAATTGATGAATCGTCGCGATCTGAAGCCAAATTGCGACCAGAAAGAATACTATTGAACCCATAGGCATAAACGTGTACCCTTGTCCGTACCCCATCATTACAGAGAATCCAGACATCATTCCTCCGTTAAATAGACCGAGAAATGAAAGAACTCCCAAAACTCCCGATATGACACTCAAAACATGCAATATTTTTGATATTTTCATATTTTTAATAATTATTTATTTGATAAGTTGTATATTCTGATTAATTCTTTGACTATCTTCCCACCATCTCCTCTGTGTGGTATTTGATGCTTCGTAGTACGAGAATGGAGATGGTTTTCCAACAGAAAGCTATCAAGGGTTCAATCTCAAATTTTTAGTTTAAGTATGTTATAGGTTAGTCGTTTAATTCTCGACCTTACCTATATCGTGTACCTCATAACTTGTCTTGTCAAACAGCCACGAGGGAAAATCTATATCCCGCATCCACCCTGCTGTTTCTGCGGTACAGCAGATGCACCACCTGCGTCCACTCCGCATCCTCCACCACCACTTCTTTGCTGTGATTGGGGAACTTGAGAGGCAATTCTTGCAAATCCGGAACCGCTCGAATACTCTGCACTAAGAAGCACTTGCGGAGTTACGGTTTTTAAATCAATACCTTTAATCTCAAGATATTGCGCAATCGTCTGATATTGATCTGGGAACCAGCTCATATTGGCCGTTATCGCCGCATTCCACATTTGGTCTTCCGTTGCTCCTTGTGACGCTAGGTATTCAAGAAGTCCGAGCATCGCCATGCCATGATTGCAGTCTGGAAAATGTGTTGAGTTGTTACAACATGGTCTGTAAATACCTTTTGCCATTTTCTCCACAAGTGCTTGCTGGTCTCCCGTGAGAGTGGCTAGAGTATGTTTGGTGTAGTGGTCCATTACTGAACCTGTGGTGACTGACCAGCCCCCGACCGATGCCATATTTTTTGGTCCACCATATTGGGCATCCATAATCGGTCCGCTCTCTAGAATCTGATTTTTATTGGCCAGACCATATGCCCACAGTAAGTTAAGTTCCGTTACTTGTGACAGTTTGGAAGGATCGATAGAACCGTTTGCGACTAACGTAGCCAGCATTTTTTCCTCTGCCTCACGTGGTAGAATTTTTCCACCGTCAATTAAGGTTGCCTGACCATTCTGCAAAGTGGCATTCTTGCTAGTCTGTGTTTGTAGCGATTGATTCCCCGCGTTATAAACCAGAGCTCCTGCGATTACGACTCCCGCGATAACAATAGCGATCGGGACCGCGTTTTGGTTGCTAAAAATTTTTGGTTCTTCTTGACTTAATTTTATTTCATTTTCCATAGTTTTATTTTTTTAATTTGATTATTTAATTACGTTTATATCTAATTCAAGTTTCAGTGTCGGGTTTATTGAAGAATCAGTTTCTATGAAGACAGCTTTTTTTGCAGGACCTGTG
Source organism: uncultured Candidatus Saccharibacteria bacterium (assembly GCA_964357675.1). GTDB lineage: Bacteria > Patescibacteriota > Minisyncoccia > Phycocordibacterales > UBA1550 > UBA1550. The sequence continues at coordinate 2,520 of CAYHML010000035.1, forward strand.
CCTTGAGGACCATGAGCGGCAGGATCTACAAATACTTCAATAGTAATTTCCTCATTAGGATTTACTGTCTCGTTTAGACTTGATTGCCCTCCATGTCCAGGCATACCGAACGGTCCTTTACGCGATGTACCGTTTATAAGAATCGCTTCGGTACACATACATGAAGTGGAAATTTTTGTTATCTTGACTGGCGCGGTTCCTGCGTTCTTTACCGTGAACGGATGACTGACTTTTCCTTTTGCCATTGATACAACGCCAAAGTCAAAAGTTTTTTCTGAAAATACAAGTTCGCTGTTGTTCATTTTGTTGGAAATCGAAATACCACCATTCACCCCTTCTCCATACCATAAGCTTATTCCGTTTGGCGTCTTGCCAACTTTTATTTTTGTTATTTCCTTTCCTTGTATTGTGTCGATCACTGACACATCATCGCTTTTTAGATTAGTTATGTACGCGAATTTTCCGTCCTTAGACACAATCACTCCATGAGGTGCTGAGCCGCCCTTGATAGCTTGCGCAACTTTCATTTCTTGTAAATCAATCTTGTAGACGGTGTCACCATCCGGCTGTTCAAAGTAATAACCTTGGTCGGCAACGAACACAAAACGAGAGTCTGGTGTTGGATAAAGTTGTACAGGTCCTTTTGCCTCTTTTGGCAGATCAATGTAGCTCAATTTTGTAGAAGCTGTATCATAGACTGCCAAACTTTTTGCATCATATACGGAAGCGAGTGCATATTTACCGTCCGGAGTGACGCCTGTCTGCACCACAGCGCCCTTAAGTGGAACGTCTCGCAACTCGAAGCTTGTAATATCAAGAATCCCTAAGCTTTTACCCCCAAGCATTGCGATATATGCTGTTGTGTCGTCCGGTGAAATACGAAGTCCGTGAGGCTCGCCACCTTTTTTTGTGACTGTTTCTTTCTCAACCTCAAACGAAGAAGTGTTTATCTTGTAGACAATTCCTTTTTCTTGAGAGGCAACAACCGCATATGCGCTATCTGATGTCAGCGCGACGTGAGAGAGGTGCAAGTCTTGCCCGAGTTCAATTCTTTTTACTATCGTGTCCGAAAACGGGTCTATGACAATGACCTCGTCATTGTTTTTCCCTGCGAATGTTTCCTCGCCGTGCCCTTCATCGGCTTCTGCTTTTGGAATGAGACGAAAAGACATCTTCATTTTCTCGTCATCCGCATTTGCGGTTACCCATACGCTTTTATTATCCGGTGCAACCTGTACATTGTGTGGCATATAGCCAGCCGTCATACCATTTTTATCTTCTGATAAATCAATTCTTTTTATAACCTGATTTGTTTTTGTATTTATCACTGCTATTTCCCCAGAACCCTCAACGGCGACATACGCTTTTTCAAACACCCCAGAAACCAACCCATCATTTTTCTGATTTATAAAGTACACAAACATTAACATTCCAGCAATCGCAAATAATGCGATGGCAAATTTATTTTTAGTCATATTTTTATTTTTTTATTATTTCTTCTTTCTTTCATTTTATTCCGGTAATAACAAAAATACCCTCAGAAAGGATACTTATACAGCACGAAAAAAGCTTGCGCCTTGATGCGTGCTGTTAATACAGAGATGGGCTGAGTTCAAACAAAGAAAGCCAAGAGTTAGTTTTTTGTTGACTATAAAGAGAATCGAGTATCAAGTCTCGCAGTCGCTGAGGTAATAGCTCAATCCTTAAGAACAGTAATTTTTTACAAAATAGAAATATCGAAGCGAGAACAAGGAATAGAGACGCGAGCAACAAAATTAATCCGGAAATCGAAGGTACTACTGTTGTGGTGAGTGTTTGTACTGACGCAATGTGATGTAGTGTCATTCCCATCGCGCTCGCAGGGCATTCCGTCCCATCTATGGCCGACACAGCACAACCATTATTTGAGCCATGCATCATGACATAATCAACAAGGAAAAAACCAAAAACGCTTATTCCTGCGAAGCTTATTATTAATAATAATGCTGAGACATATTTCATGTAATTATATTATAAGTATATATACGCACATCCTATCCGTCAAATACCCTGACTTTTCCCTGATGCTGGTACACAATATTAAATTTTATTTTTCAAAAAGTACGTTTATTTCAATAACATTTCTTGATATATCCAAAATTATGTACAATGTATGTATTAACCAAACAATATTATGAAAATACTCAAAATAGTTCTTGCGATCATCGTTATCTTGCTTCTCGTTGTGCTGGCTTACTTCTTTATAAAAAAGGGCTCGCAGGAAGGCACGACGACTATCCCCGATACCACACTAGATACGACTCTTCCAAAAACAACCAATGAACAACTTTGCTACATTTGGAACACGGAAGCAGGTGATCGCGCAAAACTTTCTATCGATATACGAGAACAAAAAGCCACAGGAGAATTCTATTGGCTCCTTGCAAAAAATGAACCTAAAACAGGAATCTTTATCGGCACCGTTTCGCCTGTGGATACCACATCAATGAAACAAGTTATTAGCGCCCTATGGGATTCAAAAAAAGGCGCTAAGACACAAAAAGAAGAGATCATCATTATTTTTGGTAAAGGAATTGCGAATGTAGGTTTTGGTGCAATGAAAGATAGAGGTGATGGTGTGTACGCATATACAAACCCAGAAAAATTGTCCTATGAACCCAACCTTCAGCAAACAAATTGTAGCGACGAGGCGATGAAATAAACTGCTGGCACTCCCCAAAAACGTTTTGACAAACTAGCAAAAATATACTATACTATATATAGAATTTACGGAACGTACATTGGTAAATAAAAAATTAAGGAGGTATGTCAGATGCTTTTCTTTGGAGGAGATTCTGTTCGTTTCAGAGGTCAATATTTTAAGGCACACGTAGGAGACAAAAACAGTAAACCTGTCCTGTGTACCCCTATCATCTATAACGATGGGGAAAATTGCGGGATAGGAGTGATCGTGGAATTGAATAAAATACTGCAATGGGGAATGTACGAACCACGCGATTATATCGCTTCGTGGCGTGCGGGTGAGATTTTAAGTGTCCTCAAACACATAAACTCCATCACGGTACGTGGGGCATATTTCGCAGCAAGCCGAAGCCTCAACAACAAAGAGGAGCAGTATTACACCGCGCCTGTTATCGAGGGAATTGGGAAGGAAAACTATAACAACGTTATGTCCCTTCCAATCCCGGAGAAAATAATAAGGGTAATACTCGACGACAGGAAACGCAATAAATTGAAACCAAACCTCTACCCTCTTACCGAAGAGATAGAGGCAGGGACGCTTGCGTGGCGAGATGAGTTTTCCGAAACTGGTGTCCTCACTCCAGAGCAATTCAAGGCTAACAAGAAAAGATATGCGGAAATAAAACTCGAGATGGACAAACATCTGCGTTCGATGATTGACGACATCGACAATATAGACCTGACGGACATAGGAGTATGCATAATAAGGAGTACTCTTGTTAAACTTTTTGAGAAAAAAGTTAACGAAGAATACCCTCACTATGTCCTCGTCGCACTTGCAATTATCATGAGCGATGTCAAAGTCGCACATATCCGAAGTTACGCGGGCTACAAGATGTTCGAGAGGATATCCCGGTGGGTATCACGCACTTCAGGATATCCACGATTTAACCCTTTAAACATCGTCCCTAAAAAAAAGGGCGTACTTTCTCCTCAAGAATCGTTTGACCTCCTTCAGAAATTAGTCAGCCAATATTACCCGGTTGATAAAAATCTGATGGTGCTTTAAGTCTTACCTCGCGCTCCATCCTTGTGGAGCGCGAGGTTTTTGTTTTTATACCACTCAGCATAATTTTATATTGTTACAGACACTTCTCACGTGGTACACTATACCTAACAATATGGAAGAATATCACATCACGTGGCACGCACCTGAACACGAGCATCGCGAACATACCGCCGACTGGTACTGGGCAGTAAGTATTATTACCATATCACTAGCAGTTGCGTTTATTCTTTTAGGAAACATTCTCCTTTCACTTATCCTTATTATCGGTATCGGTTCTCTTCTTTTGCATTCAAAGAACCCTTCTCGCATGATCGAGCACGAAATATCACGAAAAGGTATTCGTTCAGGCAATAAACTTCGCCCATGGCATACCCTTGAAGCATTTTGGGTGCTCGAAGAGCAGACAATTCACAACATACACATTTCACCAAAACTTCTTTTGATCTCCGAGAAACCTTATATGCCGCAAATAGTAATACCTCTTGATAATGCACCACTAGACGAAATTCATCAGGTTCTTTCAAAAAAACTTGAGGAGGTGCCTCAGGCGGAACCTTTTGCAAGTCGTCTTATGCGTATGTTTGGATTTTAGGTTTGCAAACAACACAATTTCCCGCAGACGGTAGTTCACTCATTTTTTGCTTTTTCCTGATTTTGTGGTAATGTGTAGAGGTTCAAAACATAGCCGTCCTCGTCGTTCAACGGATAGGACACGAGATTGCGGATCTCGTAATTGAGGTTCGATTCCTCACGAGGGCACCATAAAAAATACCCCCTTTAATAGGGGGTATTTTTTATGGTGCCCTCGTAGCAAGGCGCCTGCGCGCCTTGCGTGAGGAATCGAAAGACGGAGTATGTTTTGTTTAGTAAAACAAAACTACGAGTCGGGGTCGCGGAATTTTGCGAGTGACGACGAGCAAAATATCTGTGACCGAGACGAACGGGCA
>CAYHML010000036.1:0-7208 GCA_964357675.1 uncultured Candidatus Saccharibacteria bacterium
TAGCTGATTGTCAATGCGCCGCGCTTCGTGGCGTTCTGTGCCAATCACATGAAGACCGCCGAGCTCCACGACCCTTCGAGTTTCCTCAGGGTCGTTTTGGGGGTTACCCCCCAAAACGATATCAACGCCGCGACCTGCCATATTTGTCGCAATAACCACCGCACCCTTGCGACCTGCTTGCGCAATGATTTCTCCTTCACGTTCGTGGTTTTTTGCATTCAATACCTCATGGGGAACGCCCTCTCTCTTGAGATATTCGGAAAGAAGCTCGTTTTTCTCGATAGAAACCGTACCAATGAGCACGGGCTGTCCTTTTTGATTAAGTTCTTTTACTTTGAGTGCGATTGCCTTAAATTTTCCTTGTTCGGTCTGGTAAATAAGGTCGGTACGATCAATACGCGATACAGGACGATTGGTTGGTATTTTTACCACTTCGAGCTTGTACACTGAATAAAACTCCTCACTGGAAGTTTCTCCCGTACCCGTCATGCCTGCAAGCTTGCCGTAAAGACGGAAATAATTCTGGAACGTAATGGACGCAAAGGTTCGTGATTCTTTCTGAATCCTTACGCCCTCTTTTGCCTCGACTGCCTGATGAAGCCCATCAGACCAGCGACGACCTGATTGAAGACGTCCCGTAAATTCGTCAACGATAATAACCTCATCATCGCGCACCACGTATTCTTTGTCTCGACGGAACAGCGCTTGCGCACGGATTGCTGTTTCTAAATGGTGCACATACTTCACCCCTTTTTCTGTATAAATATTTTCGATACCCAACAGCTCCTCGGCACGAGTAATGCCCGCATCGGTAATTTGAATGGCTTTAAGTTTCTCATCTACCGTATAGTGTTCTTCCTCTTTGAGCTTTGTCGCGATACCTGCAAATATTTCATACAGGTTTTCAGCGTCGCCTGAAGGTGCCGAAATAATGAGTGGGGTGCGCGCCTCGTCGATGAGAATCGAGTCGATTTCGTCTACGATAGCAAAATGGTATTCGCGTTGCGCGAGATCCTCGGGCGTATAGGCAACATTGTCGCGGAGGTAGTCAAAGCCGTATTCATTGTTCGTTCCATAGGTAATATCGGCTTGGTACACCTCGCGCTTTGTCGTAGGGCGCATAAATTCATGCACGACTTTGAACGAACCGAGTTCATCGCGAGTATCGTCGAGATTTTGATGGTTAGGGTCGTAAATATATGAAGCATTATGGTTAAGCACGCCAACAGAAAGACCCAGGAACGAGTAAATCTGCCCCATCCATGTCGCATCGCGGAGGGAGAGATAGTCATTCACTGTAACAATATGTACCCCTTTCCCCGGAAGCGCATTCAAGTATGCGGGGAGTGTTGCCACGAGAGTCTTCCCTTCTCCGGTCATCATTTCTGCGATTTTGCCTTCGTGAAGGGTAATACCACCGATAAGCTGAACATCATAGTGTCGTTGTCCTAGTGTGCGATGCGATGCCTCACGAACCACTGCAAAAGCCTCGGGAAGGAGTTCGTCCAAGGTTCCACCTTTTTCAAGACGCGCTCTAAACTCAACGGTTTTACCGCGAAGCTCATCATCAGAAAGGCCCTGCATTACGGGCTCAAGATCGTTGATCTTTTTGACGATAGGTGTGCAATGTTTTACAGGATTTCCGCTCAAAAATGACGTTAAAAATGACATCTAGGCATTTTAGCATAATTTTAGTGTTTCTAAAACGAAGGCGAAAGAAAGGCAAAAGATAAAAAAAGGGATAGGAAAAGAGCGACGACCGTACTCGGTCGTCGCTCTTTTTAATCCTTAAAAAACAGAGGTTATTACTTCAACGTAACTTTGTCACACATCATTTTCTGCTGAAAATGTGCGCGACCCCGCCTCGCGCCTCATTCAGCAGAATGACCACTGGGTTCGCGCTCCGGCCGAAAGTTACTTCAACGTAACTTTTCCACCTGCCTCTTCGATCTTCTTCTTGAGGTTCTCTGCATCTTCCTTCTTCATACCCTCCTTGAGCATTGAAGGTGCGCCGTCTACGAGATCCTTTGCCTCCTTGAGACCAAGTCCGAGAACTTCTTTTACTGCCTTGATAACAGCGATTTTCTGATCACCCGTAGCGGTAAGCTCTACATTAAATGAATCCTTTTCTTCTGCAACTAGAGCTGCACCTGGCGCTGCGGCTACAGCAACAGCAGCTGCTGAAACACCAAATTTCTCCTCGAGTACCTTTACGAGCTCGTGAAGGTCGAGTACTGACATTGTGTCGATTTTCTCAACAAGATCCTTAAACTTTGCAGGGATCACTACATCTTTTTTTTCTTCAGTCATAATAATAATGAATAGTTAAATAATTAATAGTTCGCTTTTTCGAAAAAGCTTGTTGTTTCCAAGGCGAGGCCTTGGAAACAGTAACCTTATGCACCTTGTGCCTCCTTGCTCTTGCGAATTTCTTCCATCACAACCGCAAGACGCTGAATTGGTGAATTGATAAGGTTGACAAACTGACCACGAAGTCCTTGAAGTGAAGGAATAGTCGCAATCGACATCATTTCCTCCTTATTCTTAAACACGCCATCAAAGATACCGCCCACAATCGCAACCGTTCCTTTATCACGAGGTGCTTTTTGGAAAGCATACACTTCGCGTGCAGGAGCAATGAGATCATCACTGTATGCAATAGCAAGTTCCCCCGGAAGCTCAGGCATATTGCCTTCCGCATTAAGGTCCTTGATCACACGCTTTGCGAGTGTTTTCTTTGATACAAAGTAACCAACGTTTTCTGCGCGAAGCTTTCTACGAAGAACCTTGTCATCAGCAACCGTAAGCGCATCAAAGTTCACAAATGCGATTGATTTTGCTCCCGCGAGACGCTTTTTCATCTCTGCGAGAAGCTCTTTTTTTTTCTGTTTGGTAAGTGCCATAGTTGTTTTAAACAAACGCTACACATCGTAACGCGTTTCTGTTAACAAACGACGGTTTAAACGCAAAGCGCTTAAACCGTAAAGCAATCCCTATTTCAGGATTAAGAGTCGACCTCCGCAGGGCTTAGTTCCTTCGATATACGGAGGATGCCTACTTCTACAGCTTCGGGGTTATACTATCGTAAGCTGGTGATATTGTCAACCGTCGTAATGAGTGCGTTTGCATCGCCAAATCTCACTATTTCAGAAATAAACACCCCCAAAAGCCCCACGAGCAAAATCCCCATAAAACCTAGGCACGTCTTGAGAATATCCGACATAAAAACATTATACAACAGAATGAGACAAAACGGAACACCTAGGAATAACATAGGGTACCCCTCTGTAAAAACGATAATTTTAACGAACAGAATTTAAAATCTGGTTCACAAGGGCAGGTTCTTTCTTGAGAAGTTCTGGGTTGATCGCATTAACTTTATTGAGTGCTTGGACGGCCTCGTCAAATTTTTCATTGAGATAGTACACCTTGGCGAGGTCGAACCATACATTAGGATTGCCACCATCTACGCGTGCAATATCTTCGAGGTAGCGCTCGGCGCGCGCGTAATCATTTACGCGCAAGAGATACCCTGCGGCACGACGTGCTGAAGTCAAGGATGAGGTATACACGCTTGCCCCCTTTTCAAAAAATTCTTGTGCCTCGGTGAGTCGTCCTGCCTTTTGCGCTACGTCCGCGACCACGAATTGTGCATCTGCAGAATTTGGTGCACGGGTAGCATATAACTTGAGGACCTCAAGACCTTTGCTGTACAGTTCTTGTTTCTCGGCATTGGTGCGCGCATCCTTCAATTTTGCAAGATAAATATTTGACCAAATATAATATGCAGTACTGCGTTTTGGTGAAAGTTCAGTCGCTTTTTTCATGAGCGCCTCAAACTCTTTTTCGTCATAGGAAATTCCTTCTGGGCGACTTTCAACGATATGTCCCCAATATGTGTACAAGCGTACATTCCACGGATATTTTTCTATGAGATTTTTAAAAAGTACCGATGCTGCCTCGTAACTCTTTACCATCTCCTCATTTTTTAAATTCGTACGATACTCGAGTTTGTTGATATAGGTGCTGTACGTTTGATAGCCATACTCCATATCCGCAAACGTGTTGTATGCCAGTCCTTTTTCAAAAGATGCGAGAGATTTTTTCACATCGGCAATCTGATATTTGTACCCTTCCCCGAGTGCCATATTTGCACGAAGGGGCAAGTAATTCACAAAATACCAAGTAATTCCAACACCAACTACAGCAACAACCATCACTGGAACCCTCATCCAAGGGGTACCCTTGGATTGATTTTGTCCTTTATTTACAAGCAAACTATCACCCCACGAAATACTCTTGACGTAGATAAGAAATGCAAAAATTGCCCAAAACAAGAACGCACTACTTAAGGCGTCAAAGACAAAGAAATTCTGCAAAGCATACGTCAAAAGGAGGAAGAAAAATACAAATCCTACATATTTATCGCGCGCTACATACCCCCACGCAACATACAAAGCGTACAGAAGCATTACGAGATACAACACGAACCCTATCGCGCCATTATGAATGAGCTGGTCAATATACACGTTGTGTGAACGGTCGAACCATTCTTCGCGAATCTCTTGAGGATCGTAAAACTGATTATATACATACTCAAAATTCTCCATCCCGTACCCAAGAATCGGATGCTCCGTAAATGCCGAAAGTGAATTTTCCCAGATGAACAAACGGCTTTTCGTCGTTGGATCGCTGAGAGAAATACTTGCGATACGAGCAACTGCGGGGATAGATGAAGAACGTAACGAGGTACGATACGCATACCCAAAAATACCGAGGAGTGCAACAAGTATGAGGCCAACAATTGCATATCTCTTGTATTTTTTCTCTGACGTCGTGAGTGCCCACCATACAAGGAATACAACCAGCGACACTCCACCCGCCACAATAGCGCCACGTGTTTGTGTTAGTAAAATAACTATCAAAGAAAGCCCGGCAGTGCACCACCACATTCTGCGCATGAGTACTGTTTTTGCTTCTCGTGCAAGATAGAGTGCCAAAAAGAACATAATACCCAAGTAACTCGCAAGAAATGCCGCATTACCAATAGTTCCCCGCACGCGCACATCAGCCGTATCCTGAAACCACGAAAATCCGTAATGTTGCAATACGGCATAAAGCCCAACGAGAACGGCGACCACACCATTTATTACAAAAAACTTATGCCAATCTTCTTTATTAAATACCAAGAGTACTGCATAGAAGTATAGAGTGAGGTGTGTTAACGTCACCAACCCATCCATACGCTCAAAAATAGACCAGAAGCTATGGTAGAAATCGAGCCCAAAGAGTGCCGAAATATAACTAAAACCAAGAAATACCAACGGAACCCACGTGATTTTCTTTTTGAATATTGCGAGGTTGAGATGGGCTCTCGTATATATGGCATAACAAACAAGCAGTACCACTACAAGCTCTACCAACGTTCTGAAATAAATAACTTTTGGAACAACAAAAGGATAGTATATGCCACCAATATAGAGAAGTGGGGTTACCGCAACGAGCAAGAGGAGCCAGCGCGCAGTATTCCACAAGAGACTGAGGGTATTTGGTGACATAACGTTTATTTAATGAGCTTTCGTTTCAGTTGATTAATTTTATCCTTCACGGCGCTATCCTCGGGAACCTGTTTCAATACTTCTTCCCAAACAGTGAGAGCTTTTACTGTATTCTTTTGCCCCTCAAGCCACTGTGCGTACTCTTTCAAAACATTCGTTGCACGGCCACTTTTCTCAAGCGCGTACGCAAACGCAGACTCAATTTTTACTGCGTCAGCTTTCTGCCCAATATAAAAACCTATGAATGCTAAATGATTCTGGAGAATTTGTGGTTGCACAATCGTTGCTTGTTTGTATGCCTCTTCTGCGGCAGTGTACGCTTTGAGTGATTCCATGAGGCTCCCCATCGTCTGAAACGTAAGTGAATTTCCTGGATCCTGTTTTCCCGCTTTCAAAAGATAGTCGTACGCCTCTTTACCTTTTCCAACGAGCGCGTATTGTTGAGCAATAGAAAGGTAGATGTCATATACATCTGCCCCCTCTTCATTTATTTTTTCCTTGAGGGTTCCAATATTTTTCTGCACGTTTGCTGTAAGCTCGGGTGTATTGTAGAGCCCTGTGAATTCCCATGATGACGGGAGCGATTCCCGGCTCAACGTAAAGCTATTACTGCTTGGAGATGGCCCGAGCGCAAAACCCCACGCAAGCGCCCCAAGGAAAACAACCCCCACAATGATACCAATGATTTTCTTGTATTTTTGTATATATTCCATATTTTTTATCATAATTATGTGCCAAAATTATAGCACAGGATCTGAAACTTCCAAGACAGGCGCGGGGACCTCGTTCTCTACTGGTTCGCCATGCACGACAATCACATACGGATCAAGATATTCCGTAACATAATTCCCTACCATATCTCGGAAATGTATCTTGATACGATAGGTTCCTTTCACCAAATCTCCTTTTGAGAATGAAGTATCCCATACTTTCGTGCATACTGCTGTGCCATCCTCGCATTCAGCTCCAGAATAAAATGTTTTGTAAATACCTGTGTCTTCGCTGTGTTCAATTCGTAGCGATACCCAATCAACATTTTCGCTTGCGTGCAATACGAGAGTAACGGGTGAAGGTGAAGCAACGAGCATTTCAATATTACCCGCAGTGTCATTAAACGTATAGCTTGTGATTGATGGGGGCGTGGTATCAATATTCTCAATCGTCACGGTCGTTGTTGCAGTATTGCCAGCATCATCGGTCGCCACAAAATCGAATGAACTATTTTCGGTAAACGTATGTGATTCTGCATTCAATACCCCCTCACTTGTTGTTGCCGTAACCGTAATCGGCGAGCTTGTAGCAGTAATACTGTCATATGCGCCAATAGTAATGACGGGTGGCGTGGTGTCTAGAACTATCGGAGTTACATTTTCCTCTTCCTGAACAAGAACTTCTTCTTCAACCACGAGTTCCAATTCATTACTATTTTCTACTGTGCCATTTCCTGCACACGACAACGTCCAGCCATCAAACCTCGTGCATCCACCCAACACCGACATACTTCCGATAAATGTATATTGTTCCACGGTGACTGCGATACGCCCACCCCCACCCATACCAATGTATTGCCCTTGGCAAAAAACAACACCCCCAGAAGCAAACAAAAGCCCACAAGCCCGGACTAGCTGGGGCAAAATATAAAAAATTACA
>CAYHML010000037.1:0-7111 GCA_964357675.1 uncultured Candidatus Saccharibacteria bacterium
ATATAACTGCGGACTTCTAAGCCGCTATTCTTGGTTCGATTCCAAGCGGGGCCACCAGGGCGCTTAGCTCAGTTGGTAGAGCAACCCCTTTACACGGGGAAGGTCACAGGTTCGAGTCCTGTATCGCCCACCTGAAACCATAAGTAATATTGTATAGGTTGAAACGAATATGATCGGACACGAAAAAATGGACGATGTTGCGCGTGCAGCCTGCATTGGCATCATTATGGACGGCAATCGCCGATGGGCGAAGGAGAATGGTTTGTCAGCATACGAGGGTCATTCAGAGGGATATAAAAAACTAAAAGAGGTAATGGGTTGGGCGCGTGGGGCACACATTCCTCATGTGGTGATATATGCCTTCTCGACGGAAAACTGGCAACGTTCAGAAGAAGAGGTTAATCACCTGATGCAGATTTTTCGTTTCATTCTCAAAAATGAGATAAAAAAGATGATTGATGAAAGGGTAAGGGTGCGTTTCATTGGTGATACTACGCGCTTTCCAGACGATATTAGAAACATGATAAAGGATACGGAGACGCAAACCGCTGCGACGTACGATACCACCCTGCATCTCGCAATGTCTTATGGCGGTCGTGCGGAGATTGTCGCCGGAATAAACGCGCTGCTCACTGAGGGGGTGACGACCCTTACTGAAAAATCTTTTTCGGAAAAACTATGGTCGCATGCTATGCCCGATCCTGATCTCATCATCCGTACCGGCGGAGAAAAGCGCCTATCAAATTTTTTGCCTTGGCAGTCAGTCTATAGCGAACTCTTTTTTACCGATACGAAATGGCCGGCTTTTACAAAAGAGGAATTTGATGCGATCCTCGCGGAGTTTTCTACTCGTGAACGTCGACGCGGAAAATGAAGGGAAATGATATTGTGGGGAAATGGAACTCCCCATTCTCTATGAAGACGCTGATATTGTCGCAATCGCGAAACCCGCGGGACTCATCACGCATTCTGATGGTCGGACCAAAGAAGAAACTGCCGAAGAGTGGTTTCTAGAAAAATACAAAGTCGAAGTCACCGACCCTCCTTCTTCAGGATACGTGCATCGACTCGATCGCGATACTTCGGGCGTGCTTGTTTTTGCAAAACATGCAGAGGCGTATACTTTCTTGCGCAAAGCTTTTCATGATCGGGAGGTAAAGAAAGAGTACTTAGCGTTTGTGCACGGTGCACCAAAAGAGAAAAAGGGAACTATTGATTTCGATATCGGACGTTCGCGTAGCGACTTCCGCCTCAGGAGTGCGCAACCTAAAGCCAAAGGACTTTTGCGCGATGCTCGTACTCACTATGAGGTGCTTGCGGAGACAGAAGGGTACGCCCTTATGAAGATGACGCCGGAAACTGGTAGAACGCACCAGATTCGCGTGCACCTCAAAGCGATCCATCATCCGATTGTCGGGGATGTGTTGTACGCTCCGAATCATCCTGCAGTACTCGGTATCAAGCGACTCGGTTTGCATGCGTATGCGCTCGATATTCCGCTTCCTTCTGGTGCCCGTACGCGCATTATTGCGCCCGTACCAAACGACCTCGCTCCCGCGTTTGCGCAGTTCTCTGATGCTAAAGCCGTGCTCTCGGCGCTCGCGTAGCGAATTTGCTCTCTCTTACGGCGCGTGCTAGAGTGCTCGACACATGCAAAAGGTCATAACTCCGGTCAATGTAGAAGGGCGCGCGAAGCTCGGCATCCGCTCGGGTGATACTGTGCGCGTCGTGCAGAACATTGTCGAGCTTAAGAAGGGTCGTGGTACTGATAAGAAAGAGAAGACGACTAAGAACGTTCGTAAGCAGACTTTCGAAGGTCTCGTTCTCTCGACTAAGCACGGCACTGAAGCCGGAGCGATGTTCACTGTCCGCGCGACGCTTTCTGGTGTTGGTGTTGAGAAGACTTTTCCGCTCTACACTCCTTCCATTGATTCGATAGAGATCGTGAAGCGTTCTAAGGTTCGCCGCGCGAAGCTCTATTTCATCCGTGAGAAGGCGACTAAGGCGGTCCGCCGCCAGCTGCGCAATGCGCGTATGATGAATATGAAGAGCGACGAATCAATCGCACCAGCAGAGGTGGCAGCAGAAGAAGTCGCGGCGTAGATTTTTGTAGGAAAAACCGCCAATCGCTTTGCGATTGGCGGTTTTTCGTTTATAGTGTCTCGCAGTTGCCCAGGTGGCGAAATTGGTAGACGTACTACCTTGAGGTGGTAGCGCCCGCAAGGGCTTGGAGGTTCGAGTCCTCTCCTGGGCACAATGCAAAAAGACACCCGCAAGGGTGTTTTTACGTTGTACCCAGAGAATGTCGTAATCTGCTATCCTGAAAGGGGACATAGCACATTGAACAATCTCTCACCAAGAAAGAAGAAAGGGGGTGGTAACGATGGCGCAAAGGAAAGAAAAACTGTATCTACAGAATGCACTCTTCATGCTCGTAGCGCATGTTGCCGGTCTCTACGGTTTCTGTGCCGCAACATTCGGTCAGTGGAAGAAGGAAACGCTCATCCTGGGCGCAGTGATGTTTTGTGTCAGTGGACTCGGCATCACGGTCGGATACCATCGTTACTTCACGCACCGCTCTTTCAAGTGCGGGAAAGTAGTACAGACAGTTCTCGCAATTGCAGGAACTACGGCAATTCAAAATACCGCCAAGGTATGGGTTTCCAGTCATGTTCGTCATCATCGGGAAACCGACAAAGAAGGGGATCCGTACAATGCGACGCGAGGATTCTGGTATTCGCATATCGGATGGGTTCTTTTCAAAGATCCTCACAGAAAAAAGGGAGATTTCAGCGCAGCAGATCATCTCATGGAAGATCCTTGGACTGCACAACTCGTGGATTTTCAGCACAAGCATTATCTCGCGCTGGCCATCCTCTTCTCAGGCGTCGTCCCTACTTTGATCGCATCTCTCTGGGGTGATCCTATTGGAGGTCTCGTGTTCGCGGGATTCTCTCGACTGATTGCTGTATGGCACGCAACATTCTGCATCAACAGCATCGCTCACATGAAGCACTGGGGAAGCAGTCAGTCATACACTCGAGCGAATTCGTCGCAGGATAGCTGGCTTGTCTCCATCATTACGTTTGGAGAGGGATACCATAACTACCACCACGCTTTCCCGGGCGATTATCGAAATGGTCCGTATTGGTACAATTTCGATCCGTCCAAGTGGTTGATTTTCTGCTTGGCGCAGATTGGGTTAGTGAGGAGTCTCAACCGAGTTCCCAAGGAGAAGATAGAAAAGGCTCGCAGAGCAGTTCTTTTGTTACGTTGACGAATCCGGGACGTGTCTTATGGAAGACACGTCCCGTTCTATTTTTTAAAAACGGGGAAGGTATACTAAATGCACAATTATTATTTTATATGCTCTACACCGGCAAAGGGGACGACGGGACGACAAAAACATTCGGCTGCAATCAGCAGCGAATTTCGAAGTCATCAATAGTACCGGAAGCACTTGGTGCGCTCGACGAGCTCAATGCCTTTCTCGGTTTCGTGAAGATGCGCAGTGTGGGGGAATCACGGATTCAAGATGCTCTGTATGAGGTGCAAGAGAATCTGTTTATCATTCAGGCCGAAGTCGCGGGCGCCGAGAAGCGAGTGGGGAAGAGTGCAGTGCAGAAAGTGGAAGAGTTGGTAAATGCGATTGAAAAAGAAATCCCACCGCTCAAGGGATTTTCTATTGCGGGAGGAACCGAACTCTCCGCGCTCCTCGACGTTGCGCGGACCATCGCACGTCGCGCTGAGCGTCGCCTGGTCGCTGCAGCAGAGGCGAAAGCCTGTCCGCTCTCGGAAGAAACTCTAGCGTATATGAACCGCCTCTCCTCGCTTCTCTTTGCTCTCGCGCGTCTTGAGAATCATCTCAAGGGGGTTGCGGAAGAGAATCCCAAATACTAAATTTCTTAGCGCGCTTCCGGCTTTCGTGTTATAAAAATATTGTGCATGGTGGTCGTAGCTCAATTGGTAGAGCATCTGCTTGTGGAGCAGAAGGTTGTGGGATCGTGACCCATCGACCACCCAAATGTTTTGCATCTATGCGTGGTAATATTCGCGCATGAAGAGTTTATTTTTGAGCGTTTTTGCCATTATCGTTATTGGAGTCGGTGGGTTCGTATACCGGAGTGCGGTAGAGCATCCGGCACAGCCGATTACATGTCCAGTCAGCGACTTTGTTTGTCCAGACGGCACTCGCGTTTCTCGCACGGGTTCTTCTTGCGTGTTCTCCGCATGTTTGCCACCGAATGTCTCGCTTTCGGAGGTCGGTATCTCTTTTGCTGTACCAGAGGGTTTTGTTTCTGCAGAGGTTCAAGATGTTGCGACTATTGCTGCCTATGAATCAAACTTTCCTTCTGTGAACTCCACTGCGGAAGTCGCAACTTCTTCGACGAAGGTCGCCAGTATTATCATCCGTCGTTTTGCGATTACCGCGTCTTCGACCGCACTAGGAACCATACAGCAAACGGCCATCGGGGGAGCCTCCGGATTGCCCGTCAGTGCGACCGCATATTCTTCTAGCGAGTTCGGTACGCGTCGATTCTCCGTTGTCCGCATAGAGCGTTTTGAAGGTACTGTCGATACGGCCTACTATCTCGCTCGCCCGACCGACGTACTGCGCTTCGATGCCGTCGATACCAATGTTATGAACTGGACTGATAAAAATCTTGACACCTCGAAACTTCCAGCCCATGCAGCGCTTCAGAAGCTTCTCACGACCCTTCAGGAAGGGTGATTTTATGGTACACTTTTGGCATTAATTCATAATTTATTTTCCGATATGAACAACAATTCTCTCTATGAAATTTTTGACCAACGCGGTGTGCGCATTGCGCTTATCGGCACCCTGTCTGTTCTCGCGCTTTTCTTGTTTGCACAGACCATAAGTACCACCAGAAACCTTGGACGATCGAATATGCCAGCGACCGATACAGTGACGGTACAGGGTTCCGGCCAGGCAACACTTCCACCAGATGTTGCTCGAGTTTCTTTCACTGTCGAAAACACTGCAGCGACCGTTTCGATTGCTCAGGCGGCGACAACCAAGCAGGCAAATGCGGCAATTGAGTATGTAAAAAGTCAGGACATTGATGAGAAAGACGTAAAGACGCTCTCGTACAATATCTCACCACAATACTCATACCCAAATCCTTGTCCGCTCGGAGGGAGTTGCCCGGATTATAATCGCGCACCAAAGATAATCGGCTATCAAGTCTCGCAGACGATTCAGGTAACAATGCGTGACCTTTCCGCAGTCGGCACCCTCCTTGGTGGGCTCGGCAAGCTCGAAGTGCAGAACGTAAATGGTCCCGCATTTGCGCTCGACGATGCAACTGCCGGCTATGATGCTGCACGCGCCGATGCGATTAATAAAGCAAAGGCACAAGCGAAACTCCTTTCAAAGCAGCTTGGCGTCCGTCTCGGGAAGATCGTGAACTTTAGCGAATCATCAGGAGGGTATGCCTATCCGATGTACAGTATGCTCGGTAGGGGAGGTGGAGAGGATTTGAAGTCGGCACCAACGCCAGAACTTCCGATTGGTGAGAATACCTATAACGCGTCAGTCTCGATTACTTACGAGATTCGATAAGAATTGTTTTGAGGCAAGTTCGCCTTGTACGACAAAGGGTCCCAGGTATGGGACCCTTTGTCGTACAAGGGCCTATCCACAGGCCATTTTAGAATGCCTCTTGACAGTATCTTCTACTTAGCGTATGTTATAAAGCAGGTGTGTTAGCAGTTCCTTAATCATATAAGCAACCAGAAAGGAGGTGTCTCATGACCGAAAATTCGTCGTAGGTGTCTCTACCAAAATAAAGATGATTTAAGACAATCATTTATTGGTATGGGAGAGACATCATGGTGAAACGAGTGCGTAGCGTGCTTGGGAGAGTCAGTGATCGAGATCCTCAAAAAACCGTATTCATTCGAACCAGGGGGAGTCTTCCATCGACGCCTCCCGGAAGAAAGGAACAAGAGGCGCGAGGATCATCGAGATCCGCCCCTCATCGGACTGATGGACCCATTGCAGTTATTTCCGGTGAAGCCGAGGGGAGAAAGGGGTGTCATCTTGAGTAATGAAAACAAAAAAGATGGCCTTTCTCCTAGCCAAAAAAAGAAAGCTAAGCCGGGAAGGCCACTAAAATTGCTTTCGCTAGTAGAAGCGTCAAAGCTTCATGTTCTCAGTCAAGATTATCGTGGGCGAGTCGTCCGCATTTCTTGCCCGAAACTGAAGGAGATGCTGGAAGCGGGACAGGTGGTTTTCCTGAGTTTGTGTGATACTCACGCATGTCTGGAGAATCAAAATACCGATTGTCCTCATGAGAAAGAGTCTACGCGACAAACGCGTAGAAAATCTCATGAAAAGAAGGGGTCCGTTAAGGCTCCACAGCAGCTTATTGCAATTGAGTGTCGTTCGGCGACAGCGACGTAACGGAAGAAAGGAAAACAAAACGCACAACGCAGCTGCCGTGAGGCACTCTGCAAAAAGCCCGGCTACCGTGAGGTACCTGGGCTTTTTATTTTCAATACTAAACACGCAGTTGACGTATTTGATGCGCTGTACTACAATACCCATATCGAAAGCCCGCAGGGCTTTTTTATTTACCTGACATACCCGCTATGTACGCACCCTTCACCTATCTGAAGCACGTTCGCGAAGAGTTTACGCATATTGTCTGGCCGACGAGTCGGACGGCATTGGCGCATACGTTCGTTGTTATCTTTATCGCCATAGCTATCGCGCTCATAGTTACTCTACTCGATTACGTCTTCGGTTTGGGAGTAAGTCGCGTCATTGGCGCATAAATAATATGGATGACACACAACACATGCATAGCGGTGAGATGGATCTGCCAGAAGAGATAGGAATGGCGGATATTGCGCCATTGGTGCGCAAAGAGATACGCGATGAAACCGCGCCGCAGGAAAAGGATGCTCGTTGGTACACAGTGCACACCTATGCTGGTTATGAGAACGCCGTCGAACGTAATTTGAAGCAGCGCATCGAATCGCTCGGCATGGAAGGAAAGATTTTCAGTGTTATTGTCCCAACCGAGAAGAAGATTCATGTGAAAGGAGGGAAGCGAATTGTCGAGGAGGAGAAGATCTATCC
>CAYHML010000038.1:0-7060 GCA_964357675.1 uncultured Candidatus Saccharibacteria bacterium
ACGTCAGTACTTCAACGCCATTCTGGCAGGCACAAAACCTCTGGAGGTACGTGTCGGCTACGGCAACATCAAGGGCATTAAGAAGGGTGACCACATCCAACTTGAATGTGGTCGACATCATGGTATCGTCGAGGTTGCGGATGTCCGCACATATCAGACGTTCGCTGAGATGTTGGAACACGAGAAGGCGGGACACATCGTCCCCGACGACCCCGCAGGTGCTCTCAACATCCTTCGTGGTATCTACCCGAAGGAAAAAGAAGACCTCGGCGTGTATGTTTTCCAACTCAAGGTCATAAAGAAAGTGATTGGCAACTAACCGTCAACAAAAAAACAAACCAGCCCGATATCCCAAAAAGGTATCGGGCTTTTTTATCTTATCTTTTTAAACTCACCATAAAGAAACAGAACTGGTTTTTTATTTAATTAACTCTAACTTCTTCTCTCTTTTCCATCCTTTTATCTCAGCTTCTCTTTGCCGTGCTTCTTTTAGAGTTGCAAGCTCTTCTTTGTATTTTAAAATAACAGGTCTTCTTATTTTTGTATAATGTGCACCACGCTTTGAGTTATTATGTTGTTTTAATCTTTTTTCAAGATTATTGGTGCAACCGACATATAAACTTTTATCTGAGCATTCTAAGATGTAAACGAAATTAATCATAGAGGACTGTGAAGGACTGTCCTTCACGTTCGTTGACTTAGTTCACGTCTTGCGTCTCTAGGCGAGATACAGCGACGCGAATTTAAGCTTTTTTAGGATACTACGTCTGCTGACGGCTTTTCATTTCTGACAACGTCGAAAATTTGGTAATTTTGCGACGCGATTTTTACTCCTTTGCCGGGCAAATGAAAAAATCGGCTGCGAGACCTGGATTCGAACCAAGATAACATCCTCCAGAGGGATGCGTCCTACCATTAGACGATCTCGCAATATTCAGCAAGAATACGCTAAAAGAGCGTTTTTTTCAAGTTCGTAGAGAAACAAACAATCTTCTTTTCTTTACCTATTCTACCGTACTTATTTTTGAGTTTTTTTCTGTGCGATCACTGCTTTTATAAATGCCGTAAAAATAGGGTGTGGATTTAATGGGTTTGCTTTGAACTCTGGGTGAAATTGTGTACCGAGGAAAAATGGATGGTCTTTTTTAGACAGCTCGGCAATCTCCATCAACGTGCCGTCAGGAGACGTACCAGAAAATACCAGCCCTGCTTTTTCAAGACGCTCAATGTACGCAGGATTCACCTCAAAACGATGACGGTGACGCTCATCGATGTTGTCCACCCCATACGCCGTGCGTGCAACCGTTCCCTTTTTCAAAACGGCAGGACACGTACCGAGGCGCATACTGCCACCATACTTTCCATTCTTGAGCACCTCTTTCTGAGACTCCATAATATCAATGACGAGGTTTGAAGATTTTGGGTCAATCTCGCGCGACGTTGCATCTTTCAGACCAAGCACATTTCGTGCGTACTCGACAACGGCAAGTTGCATACCATAACAAATACCAAAGTACGGAATCTTGTGTTCACGCGCATAACGAATGACGTTCAAGATACCCTCGATACCACGCGTCCCAAACCCTCCCGGCACGAGAATACCATCAAATGTACCAAGTTCAGAAAGTGGTGGTTTTGCGCCCTCGAACTGCGCTGCCGAGAGCCATACAAGCTCGGCGCGTTTCCCTTGCGCATATGCAGAATACTTAATTGCTTCGATAACAGAAATGTATGAGTCCGCAAACATAAAGTCCCCCGTATCAAAATATTTTCCCACGACGGCGATGCGGACGGTGTCTTTCGCACGATGTACTTTGCGTACAAATCCCTCCCATTCATTCCACGACTTGTCCCTGCCACGACTCTTGAGTTTGAGACGCTTCAATATCTTTTCTCCCAATTTATCTTTTTCAAAATTACCCGGTACATCGTAGACACTCTCCACGTCTGGTGCCGAGATTACATTTTCAGGAAGAATATTACAAAAGAGTGCAAGCTTCTCTTTGCGCTTTTCATCGAGCGCCATATCACTACGCGCAATAATAAAATCGGGCTGAATACCCGTGCTGTTGAGCGCACGGACTGCATGTTGAGTTGGCTTGGTCTTCATTTCACCAACCTTTGACGGTGTCGGGAGATAGGAAACGATAGCAAAGAGCACATCATCGGGATTTTTAATCTTCATCATACGTGCTGTTTCCAAGAAAAGAATATTCTCGTATTCCCCAACTGTACCTCCCACCTCAATAACAATAATATCCGCCTTGGCATGATCTGCCGCGCGATTGATACGGTCGATGACCTCGTATGGAATATGTGGCACCACCTGCACGCATTTGCCTTTGTATGCAAGCGCACGCTCCTTTTCAATAACCGACAAGTATACCCGCCCTGTGGTCATATAGTTGTCGCGAGTAAGCGGTGTTCCTAAAAAGCGCTCATAATTGCCCATATCCTGATCGGTCTCGTCGCCATCGTTCAACACAAACACTTCGCCGTGCTCGGTAGGATTCATCGTACCTGCGTCGATATTTACATACGGATCAATCTTCATCGCGGTCACCCGATACCCGTGAGATTGCAATATTTTTCCGATAGAAGAAGTAGTAATCCCCTTGCCGACACCAGAAATCACCCCTCCTACTACGAAAATATATTTGCGCATGTTTAAAATGTATCTTAATTATTTAAATATTTCCTCACGGCGAGATAGCTCGAAACCGCACCAAGAACCACCCCCGAGAGAATGATGATAGAAAAAATCTGCACAAAGTTTGCCACAAAGTAGTGCAAGAG
Organism: uncultured Candidatus Saccharibacteria bacterium; assembly: GCA_964357675.1. GTDB lineage: Bacteria > Patescibacteriota > Minisyncoccia > Phycocordibacterales > UBA1550 > UBA1550. Next base: position 2,797 of record CAYHML010000038.1, read on the forward strand.
ATCGATGCCTCCATAAAATCCTTTGGTAGTATTTTTCAGCCAGTACGTAACAGGATAGAAAAGAATGATCGTAATAACTCCCGACACTAGTCCGTAAATGATTCCCTCAACCACAAACGGACCACGAATATATCCGTGCTCGCCTCCCACGAGACGCATCACGCCGATTTCCTCACGTGCAATAAAGATAGCGAGACGAATCGTATTAAAGGTAATGAGTACTGAAATACCAATCATCACTGCCGTAATGAAACTCCCCAACTTTTTCACCCCAGCAATAAGGCGCGCGAGACGATCGATAGCAACTTTGTTGTCGTTGTAGTTTACCTTGTCAACAATCGAAATTAAATCCGTAGAAAAAGAGCTTTTCTTTTCCAAAAATGTTGCTATCCCTTCGTAGTGAGATGGTTCTTTTGCGTTGATATTGAGCACTGCCGTCAAAGGGTTCTCCCCCACCTCTTCGAGTGCCTGAAGGATGCGCTGATCATTTTCGTGACGAACACGGAATTGTTCGAGCGCTTGTTCGCGAGAGATATAGGTAACTGCCTTTACTTCAGGAAGCGCTTCGAGCCTCTTTTTGAGGTCCATAATCGATGATTCTGGTGCCGTACGAGTCAAATAGATGTTAACATCGATTTTCCCCTGAAGTTCTTTGAGTGCGGTGCCAAGAAACGCGGTCAAAAGGAGTGTTGCAGCGATCAAGGAAAGCGCGATAATCATCACAAATACCGCCGAGAGAGAAACGCTTCCATTACGCCAAAAATTAATAAACCCTGCTTTAATAATTCGCTTGGTATTTGTCCAAAACATATCCCCATCTTACCACCTTTTTTATCCCACGCAAAACAATGTGCAAAAGCTAGCAATAAATCGTTTATTTTTAATTTAAAACACACCATAACGAGCTGAACTAAAACCTGGCTGTGCCAAGGAAACGATTCTCTGGAAAACCTTTCTTGAAGTCATCTGCAATTAAATGCTGCAATTCTTTCGGATGCCAGTTCGACATATGAACAAAATCATCTATAGATATTTGGTGCACATCTCTCAAAATAAAGTTCCCATCCTTATGTTCAGGATCAACCCCTAAACTGAGATTTCCACCATTCATTCGACAAAGTATATAAAACTCCACCCCATGACTATTCCCCGCAATAACCTCTCTTGTGTATACGATTCTTTCAGGAACGACATCGAGGTTTGTTTCTTCTTTTACTTCGCGAGTGACACCTTCAAAAATAGTCTCCCCTTCTTCAAGTCCCCCACCAGGAAAAACCATTAGGCGTTCCCCCTTCTCTTCATGCTCAGCAACGATAAGACCATCACCTGAAACAATGAGCGCCCGTATTCCTATTTGACTTTTTGTTGCCATAATTTTTAGAGTTTAATTGGACTTATCCCTAATCACATGTTTGACACCACACTCCTTGAAAGAGCGCTTTCATATTCTTCTACAAATAATAAGGTTAGTTTTTTCATAAACTTAAGCAATAGAATCTTCTTTAACAAAAGGAAATATTTCCAGTATTTTTTCTGCTGTTTCTACTAATTGGTTATCAAACAAAAGAAAATTTTTTAGATTTTCATAGGAGACCCATTTATATGACCTAATCTCACCTTCCTGCAACTTTATATCACTTTCACTTCCCACAAACTTAAAACCAAAAAAGTAACGTTCTGATCCCTCATACTTAACGCCATCACGATTCAACTTAATTACTTTGAATTTAAATTTTAGTGGTATATCACTTTGTCCTACGATCTGAAGATCCTTTTGTTTGATTCCCAACTCCTCATTTAACTCTCGGTACACCGCATCTCTTGGTGTTTCTTCCTGTTCAACCCCACCGCCAGGGATTGCAAAATACTTATCTTCAAAAGATTCTAAATTAACTAAAAGAAACTCGTTCTTATTGTCGATTATAATTGCTGAAACTCCTTTTCTAAACATAGATTAATTAAAAATTATTTATTTGATAAAAGATTTATAAATCATGGAAGTTGCTTTTTCTCTCATAGTGTCTGGTATGTATCTCAAGGGAAATAGGGGACTGAAACATCCACCATTGTTTTTTTAAAAGGATTTCTACACCAAGCTTTTGATTGCCGGTTCCTGCATTACAGCATGATTTGCACCATAAACTACAAAAATATTATTCCCTTCCATCCAATACTTTTCTATACAATCTAAAATTGCAATATTTCGTATCATTGATGACATTCTTGCAATTTCATTAATTCTTGATTCTTTAAAGGATGGACTTGGTATTTTTGCTATATACTCCTTATCACTCAAATCAAACTCTTTACCAAAAATCTGTTTATGTATTTTTTTGATTGCGTCAAATGAAAAATCAAAACTCTCCCATTTTAAAATATCTTGATAGCGTTTAATATTTAATGTTATATATTCATCAAATTCTTTTTTTACTACGGTGCGCTGCCACGTCACTATCCCTCTTATTATGTAGAAATAAAAAACTTCTTCTTTTGAAAATTCATTAAGTAGTTTTTCTACTTCATATTCAACGGTTGGTTCAGGCCTAATGCACGGAATATTTTCCTTGCTCGACATAAACACAATCGCGCCAGATTCACCATATTTTTTAATCACCTCTTCTTGTGTTGCTTGATTGTTGATATTCGCAATGCCCTCAAAAATCACAACCGATTTTGCTCCTGATGTTTTCTGCAAAAAATCACTCCATTCCTTTTGCAGTAATTCGAATTGAGGATGCGTAGGATCGTAGGTATGCTTAGAACCAAAATAATATAAAAATTGATTGGATGATTTTATAGAATAAAAATACGGTCGTGTATGTTTATTTAGAATACTAGAGTATTCCTCAAACGACATTAGTAAACTTTTGTTCATATTGTTCATAGAGTTTAAGTTTAAAAGAAAACACGGGTTTCTGCAAACCCGTGTTTTGGTTATTTTTATAACAAACACCTCCTTAATTAGCCTCATTTATCAGATGGACGAATCATCGTGTTCACTTGAGTCATCATGTCCATCAGTATGATCCCCATCGTCCCATCCACCCTCTTCACCTGAGGAATCTCCATAGCTGGTGCAACTTCTTGAAGCACACGCTTCAATGCGTTTGAAGGCACCCTGAAGTGCCCGGTTTGACGAAAGCAGAGAACCGCCTTCATCATTAGGCGTTACAGCCGAAGAGCCATTGTTCATTTCACACCTCCTTTTTTATGTGATTTTGTACAAAGTTATAGAACTCGAGCCGACTCTCACAAAAGGTATATAAGGGAACCCCTTGATTGTCGACTCGCCTATGACTACTACAGCCATTGTTGCACAACGACAAAAAAGTGCAAGTGGCACATTTATCCGGCAGTGGTTTGATTGAATCTCTCCAAGAAAGGAAGGGCTGACTCATGATGAGGTTTTTATAGCCCCCAAAGGAATCAATACTTCCGAAATGGAATTTCTTACCAAACCTTTCACATGGATAGATGTCACCGAGATGATCGACGGCAAACCACTTGTCGCAACTTCCACGAAAAGAACACTCGTTCATTGACTTTCCTTGCGTCCACGCAAGTATGGCATCTAGCTCACGTACGCGGATTGTTTCATCATTCACCTCTAGCCACAACTTAAAGACCTCACCGAGAAATTCAGACCAATCTTTGTCAGATAAGCCATATTCATCTCCATTACTTTCAGATGCCGTATTGTAAAAGGCATTAAATGCAATGTTTTTGAAACCGGCTTGGACCAACCCAAGAAAGATTTCCTCGGCGTATTTTACTGTTTTTCTGGTAACGGTACAGATTACTCCAGGGTAAATACCATAATCACGCAAAATATCTACCCCACGCATTGCTCTCTTGTATGTTCCGTGCCCGATAGCGTTTACCCTGTCAGTATTGTGAACTCGTTCGGTTCCATCAACACTGACTCCAAGATAAAAACCATTATCGGAGAAAAATTTTGCCCAAGCGCTATCAATAAGGGTTGCGTTTGTTTGTACTGCATTTATCCATACCTTGTCAGAAGAAATGGGGACAGCCACCATTGTTTTGCCTTTTGTGTGGTATAATATTTTTCTCCCCTATTCCCCTATTATCCCCTATTCTACCAAATCCCCCCATAAACACATAGGGGTGGGGAATTTAGGGGAAAGAATGAGGTGAATTGGGAGGGTTTTCTAGGATTCTAAAGGTGTTTAGACATTACCCTTTACTCTTGTTAACATTGCAGCAATAGAGTTTACACTTTAGTCTTAAGGTATGAACTCAT
>CAYHML010000039.1:0-6280 GCA_964357675.1 uncultured Candidatus Saccharibacteria bacterium
TTTTTCATGAGGCAACGATATCCACCATGGTATGATTTTTGGTGAGGCCATTCGCCCTCTTCGCTCACCCTCTTGAATATGATACAATATTTCTATGGTAAAAGAATTCTTTCCAGAGACTCCGAACGGAGTAGAAGAAAAAATCAAGGAACTTACAAATACAATACGTGATATGTACGGCAAGCATTACGACAAGCTTGATCCCGAGGATCAGACTCTCTGGAACGAAATGTTCCGCTTTGCAAACATAGAAAAAGGAGATGCGATAAAGGAGAGAGAGATACTTGTAGAAAGCCTTACTTCATTCCTTGTATTTTTAGAGTCTGAATACAAATCAAAGAACTAGTAAAATTATTTTTTCTTTAACACTTTTTTCAAATATTTTCCTGTGTGGGAATGTGCATTCGCTGCAACCTGCTCGGGAGTACCACGTGCCACAATTTGCCCTCCCCCTACTCCACCCTCGGGACCGAAATCAATCACATAGTCTGCACTCTTGATAACATCCATATTGTGCTCGATAAGCAACACACTGTTTCCTTTATCAACAAGTTTTTGCAAAATCTCAATAAGCTTACGTACATCTTCGTAGTGGAGTCCGACCGTTGGCTCATCGAGAAGGTAGATCGTGCGCTCTGCAAACGGGCGATAGAGTTCTGAAGAAATTTTAACACGTTGCGCCTCACCACCAGAAAGCGTGGTTGCTGATTGTCCAAGTTTCAAATATCCGAGCCCTACTTCGTTCAGTGTTTTAAAGCGATCATAAATCGCGGGAATATCTTCAAAGAACGTGAGTGCCTCCTCAACAGTCATTTCGAGCACATCGTAAATATTTTTTCTCTTGTACTTTACTTCGAGCGTTTCTTTATCGAATCGTTTTCCGCGGCACACATCGCACGTCACGTACACTGTTGGCAAAAAGTGCATTTCCACCGCAATGAGTCCGTTCCCCTGACATGTCTCGCACCTACCACCTTTTACATTAAATGAAAATCGTCCCGGCCCCCATCCGCGCAACCGTGCCTCTTCAGTTTCTGCATAGAGCTCACGGATAAAGGTAAATGCACCGGTATAGGTTGCAGGATTAGAACGCGGAGTGCGTCCGATAGCAGATTGATCGATAAGTACGGTACGGCTCAAATATTCTGTACCAGTAAAACTTTCACAATTAAAAATCTGGTTGGTGCGATACTTGTACTCCAAACGCGCTTGAAGATTTTTATGCACAATTTCATACAAAAAGGTAGACTTTCCTGAACCAGAAACACCCGTAATCGCTACAAGTTTGCCCAGCGGTATTTCCGCATTAAGATTTTTTATACTAAATGAAAAACCTTCACGAATACGCAAGTGTCCACGATCCTGTGCGCGACGCGCGTGAGGAATTTCAACGGCGACATCTCCGCGCAGATAATCAAGCGTGAGGGATTTATATTTTTTAGGATTAGTAATGAGGTCATCGAGATATCCTGCCACTACAATGTTACCACCGTGTACTCCAGCCCCCGGACCAATATCCACCATATAATCCGCAGAGAAAATAGTATCCTCATCGTGCTCAACCACGATAATAGTGTTACCGAGGTCGCGCAGTTCTTTAAGGGTCTTAATGAGACGGTCGTTATCACGCTGATGAAGACCTATGGTTGGCTCATCGAGCACATAGAGTGCCCCCACAAGACGTGAACCGAGTTGTGAAGCAAGACGAATACGCTGTGCTTCGCCGCCAGAGAGCGTATTGGCACGGCGGTCGAGGGTAAGGTAGTCAATTCCCACATCAAGCATAAATCGTAGGCGGTTTTCAATTTCCTTTACCACCGGCACAGAGATATCTTTATCACGCGCAGATATTTTTAAATGTGCAAAAAAATCACTTGCTTCACGAATCGACATACGCGTCACTTCGACAATGTTTTTGCCACTAATGCGCACGTTCAATGATTCTTTGCGTAAACGCGCGCCTTCACAGTCGGGACATGCTTCTTTACCAAAAAAATGTTTCGTGCCGAGACCATTACAAAGAGGACACGCGCCGTACGGAGAATTAAACGAAAAAAGACGTGGCTCTATTTCTGGATAGGAAAAACCATCATTGGGACACGCGAAACGATTGGACATAATCGTGTCCTTGAAAATTGTCGTATCTTTTGTAAACACAATACGCACCAAACTTTCTGATTCAGTGAGTGCACGCTCCATCGCCTCAGCAAGACGCGCGCGCCCTTTTTCGTTTTTACCAGAAAAGTCGGCAATGCTGATTTCATCAACCAGTACATCAATCTCGTGCTTTTTTGTTTTAGAAAGAATAATCTGCTCGCGGAGATTTTTCATTTCGCCATCAATACGTACCAAGAGGTAACCTTTTCCCAGGAGATCATAGAGAAGCTGGTAGTATTCGCCCTTGCGACCGCGTACAATAGGTGCAAATATTTTTATGGTATCAGATTTTTTACCGACAGTTCCCTTCACATCCTCCATAATGAAATTCAAAATTTCTTCATTACCAAGACGCTTGATTTCTTCTCCACACACGAGACAATAGGGTTTCCCAATACGTGCATACAGCACACGGAGATAATCATAGATTTCAGTAATCGTCGCCACGGTCGAACGTGGGTTTGATGAGTGTGACTTTTGATCAATGGAAATTGCCGGTGAAAGACCCGTGATTTCATCCACGTCGGGCTTTTGCATTTGGTTCAAGAACTGACGCGCATATGCGGATAGGGACTCCACATAACGTCGTTGCCCTTCGGCAAAAATCGTATCGAATGCAAGTGAAGATTTTCCTGAGCCAGAAAGGCCCGTAAATACTGTCATCGTGTTACGAGGAATTTCAACAGAAATATTCTTAAGGTTGTGCGTGCGGGCACCCTTAACCGTTATTTTATCCAGCTCTTTTGTCTTTTTATGTTCCGATTTCATTATTGACAGATAGTATCATATATGCTCTCTTTTGCAAAGAAGCACATTCAGAAGCACATTCTAATTGCGGTAATGCTTCACCTTAAATAGTACATACACTAGAAATTCTAATTACGGAATGCTATACTTCTTCAATGAAAAAGGACTCTCTCGAGAAAATAGCTGATTTCCTTTTTGAAACAGGAATGCTCGCAAAAACCCCACGAAGTGGTTTTTTCTTTTTGGGGAGTGGCGAACAGAGCGTCGCAGAACACCTCAATAGAGCTACATATATCGGATACTCCCTAGCACAGCTCGCAGGTGATGTGGATGTGGGAAAAGTAGTACAAATGTGCATGTTCCACGATATTTCAGAGGCAAGAATTTCTGATCTGAATTATGTTCATCAAAAATATACCGAACGTCTTGAAGAAAAAGCTCATGATGATTTGGTAGCATCACTACCTTTTGGAGGTGCGATTAAAGAGTTGATTGACGAGTATGAAGAAAGAAAAACAAGGGAAGCCAAAATAACAAAAGATGCCGACAATCTTGAATTCCTTCTTTCTCTCAAAGAGCAAGTTGATATCGGGAACGAACGAGCACGCACATGGATCCCGTCTCTTATGGGAAGATTTTTAACGGATGAAGCGCGCCAACTTGCAGAGGTTATTGTAGATACAGACTCAGACCGCTGGTGGTTTGGGGACAAAAACGACGCGTGGTGGACGCATAGAAACAACAAGAACTAAAATATGTATATAAAAATAATAGTCTCACTGATGGGAGTACTTATGTCGATCGGCTACTATCCGCAAGCGTACATAATCTGGAAAAATAAATCATCGCAAGGTATTTCCATTTTGACCTACTCAATATTTAGTGTAGGAACTTTTGTGTGGACTATCTATGGGTTCTATCTTCGTGACTTACCAATCATATTAAGTTTTATTCTTGGGGTAGTTGGCTCGTGGCTTGTTCTCGGTCTTGCACTATATTACAAGAAGCAGGGACGATAGCAGTGCCTTATCCCTCTATTTGTTTTTTCAGTATGACAATCTCATCTCGGATAATTGCCGCGGTTTCAAAATCGAGCTCTTTCACTGCTTTCGACATTTCTTTTTCTTTTAATTTAATTAACTTTTGAGGGTCCTTGGCAAAAATCTGCGCATCGACACCCAGACTCAATTTCACTGCCTTTGTATGCTCACTCTCCAGATGCTCGGTAATGTCACCCAATTTTTTGATAATTGTTTTTGGCGTAATACCATGCTCTTTATTATGCGCCTGTTGAATCGCACGACGACGATTGGTTTCCCCTACCGCGCGCTCGATTGAGCCGGTGAGCTTGTCTGCATAGAGAATAACGCGACCAAGGACATTGCGCGCCGCACGACCAATAATCTGAATGAGTGCCGTCTCTGAACGCAGAAAACCTTCCTTGTCGGCATCTAAAATTCCGATAAGGGTAACTTCGGGGAGGTCGAGCCCTTCGCGGAGAAGATTTACTCCCACCAAACAATCAAACGTACCTCTGCGAAATTCGGTGAGAATCTGAATACGCTCAATCGTTTTAATATCACTATGAAGATATTCGGCTTTAATCCCCTCTCCTTTTAAATATTCAGAAAGGTCTTCTGCCATTTTTTTCGTAAGAGTTGTCGCAATCACGCGACCACCTTTTTCAACCGCTTTTTTAGTTTCAATAATAAAATCCTGTATCTGCCCTCGGTACGATCCTTGTTCCTGTATCGGACGTATTGAAATCTCTGGATCAACAAGTCCTGTTGGGCGAATAATTTGCTCCACAACCTGCTCGCTCGTTTCGCGCTCGTGTGTGCTTGGAGTTGCTGAGGTATAAATTACCTGCCCTATGCGTTCATTAAATTCCTCAAATCGAAGCGGGCGATTATCAAGCGCCGAAGGCAAACGAAAACCGAATTCCACCAGCGTCTTTTTGCGCGACTGGTCACCAGCATACATACCACCAATCTGAGGAATGGTAACGTGCGACTCATCAATGACCGTGAGGAAATCGGGTGTGCCGTCTTTCGTGCGGGGGAAGTATGAGAGAAGCGTATCAGGTGCTGACCCTGCCGTACGCCCTGACATATGACGAGAGTAGTTTTCAATGCCATTGCAATAGCCCACTTCACGAATCATTGCGAGGTCGTAGTTGGTGCGACGCTTGAGACGCTCTGCCTCGAGGAGCTTTCCTTCTTTCTCAAATTTCTTCAACTGCACAGCGAGTTCTGCTTTAATTTTTTTAATTGCGCGGTCCTTTTCTGCCTTGTTGGTGATAAAATGTTTTGCGGGAAAAATAAAAATGTTCGTTTCTGTTACTACAATTTTTTGCGAAACAGGGTCAACTTTGTTAATAGACACAATACCTCGCGCATCGAGCACAATACTCCAAATCATTTTTTCTGAAACAGGCATAATTTCCACAAGAGAACCGATAGAACGAAATGTTCCCGGCGTAAGATCGACATTCGTACGCTCGAAATGAATTGCAATAAGTTTTTGCATCAATTCCTTGCGATCAATTTTTTGCTTCACTGATAGTTTCAGATTCTCCTTTTCATATTCGGCAGGTGAACCGAGACCGTAAATACACGATACCGACGCCACAATGATTACATCACGGCGCGTGAGGAGCGATTGTGTCGACGCGTGGCGCAAGCGATCAATTTCCTCATTGATCTGCGCATCTTTTTCAATATATGTATCAGTCACCGGCATATACGCCTCGGGCTGATAGTAGTCGTAATAAGAAACAAAATAGTGAACGTCGTTATGCGGGAAAAATGCTTTGTATTCCTGCGCAAGCTGAGCGGCGAGTGTTTTATTGTGCGCAATAACGAGCGTGGGTTTATTCACTTTGGCGATAACATTTGCCATCGTAAAGGTTTTTCCTGAACCCGTGACCCCAAGGAGCGTTTGGCGAGAAAGACCCTTCTCGAGGCCTTGTATGAGCTTTTTAATAGCCTTGGGCTGGTCTCCTGCTGGTGGCCAATCTGATGTGAGTGTAAACGATGTCATAGTTGACAACTATAACACAAAATGGTGTTTTTGTGAAAAAAAAAAATAATATACCACACAAAAGCGTGTATTCTATTATCTCAACAAACCATTTCTAACTATCGACGTATAATATACTATAGTATATTATACGTCGATAGTAGTTATTTGTGTGTAATGTAAGCAAGCACGTGAAGAGTTACGTAAAAAATTACGTGAATTTTTTTAAAATGTTAGGTCCTAAATGGAAACTGCGCCGGTAATAACAGTATTCGACCTCACCGCACAGAGGGAATTATGGATACACGTACGTGGATCAACGCACGAACCAGTGTCGTCTAACACTTTTTCTCCA
>CAYHML010000039.1:6290-6969 GCA_964357675.1 uncultured Candidatus Saccharibacteria bacterium
AAGGTAAATACAATTTTTATCTTTCGTGGTGACTCTAATGGGGCAATTATTTTGATCGTTTTCACAACCAATACCAAATTCTGTTAGAAATTCAAAAGTGTTGGGATCAGTATCTGGCAACATCTGTCTTCCAATATATACATGCTGTGCGTCGGCACCATACGCTGACGTACGAACACCATGTCGTACTCCCCCATCATAAAGAACTCGGAATGTTTGAGGATCAGCGGAGCGAATCTTTTCAAGAACAACAAAAGACCCATAACGATACACGTCGCTTACATCATATACAGAATTTACATCTGTCCCATACGAGCCTCCGGGGAGCAGTGTAAATGATTCAATATCAAGACCTGGGGGTGTAATAAGTGCTATACCGTCGTAATAAAGATGTTCGTTATCTTTAATAAAAGAACCAAACATATTACGTTGAGGACATACTGACGTTGCAACGCGCGCCGACTCAATACCACATCTCGTCGAGGTTGCTGAAGGGATACGATTGCCAACATACGAACGCACCAATCTTGAATATTCTGTCTCAGAAAAAATAAAAATTATCGACAACACAATAAAAGAAAATACTATTGCAGTTTTATTCATATACTAAAAGTATAGCATATCTATTAGCGACGTAGAGCGAGCGAAATGAGAAAGTAATCTTTCTTATTTCCGAGCC
>CAYHML010000040.1:0-6897 GCA_964357675.1 uncultured Candidatus Saccharibacteria bacterium
TTTCCTTCTTTTTTTGTTTGTATAAAAAAACGGCGGGGTTTTTATTTTCGGGCCGGGTTGGTGTTTTCCTCCAGTGTATTGAATGGTGCAGATAGATAGTCTGTTACCACTTTGTTCCTGCCGTTTCTCGCCCATTGTGCATAATGTGCGATGAGGGCTTGTTGGGCAGGGTATGTATCACTACGAGAAAGGACGAGTATTTCTGGAATGCTCATCCATCTCTTTTCGGCGACCTCATGAGAGGTATGCTCAGGGAGTACTCTTGTAGACGCATATTGGTATTGGTACTCAAAGAGATGCACGATGCCGTACCTCTCTCTGAACACGAAATTTCCTACCAAAAGGAGGTCGTGTGGGGAAATAACAATACCTGTTTCTTGGTGAACTTCTCTAACAGCTCCCTGTGCGGGGAGTTCTCCCAGCTCAATCCCGCCCCCGGGAAGTTCAAGCTTTTGTGGGTCTCTGTTATTGAGGAGTATGAGTATTTCGCCACAGTTGTTTTTCACGACAACCACAGAGCCATTTGCTTCTTTTCTATGCTCGTCCATGGGCATTAACTCCTTTCTTTTGATTTTAAGATCGTGTACTTCTCTTTCATTTATATCACACCTTGAAGACCTTCACAATTTTGGCGTAATACATAAAGAATGGTACGATTGAGACAATCAAAAATATGGCAACACTATACATTGTCGGTACCCCTATCGGAAACCTCGAGGATATTACCCTGCGAGCTGTGCGTGTACTTAAAGAAGTAAAGATGGTGCTCTGCGAGGACACCCGCGTGACGAAACGTTTGCTCACAAAATACGAAATAGAAACACCGGTCATGAGCTATCACGCGCAGTCAAAACTTGCGAAGGTAGAAAAAATCCTCGCACTTCTTGAGGAAGGGAACGACCTCGCTCTTGTTTCTGATGCGGGGACACCGTGTATTTCAGACCCTGGTTCGCTCCTTACTAAACAAGTATTAGAACGATTTGGAGAACAGGTACTCATTGTGTCAATTCCAGGACCATCGGCGCTTATCACGGCACTTTCTTCAGCAGGAATTTCTGTAGCAGAGTTTACGTTTCTTGGATTTTTGCCTCACAAGAAGGGGAGAGAAACACTGTTCAAGGAGATTGCTGATTCACCACGTGTGATGGTTTTTTATGAATCGACCCATCGTATTGAAAAGGCACTCGAGTCACTTGAAAAATTTTGTGGTGCTGAGCGGTATATCATCGTCGCACGTGAACTGACAAAAATATACGAGGAATATGTGCGTGGTGGGGTTGCCAGTGTGCGTGCTCATTTTACAAAAAACCCTGACCGTGTGCGCGGAGAGTTTGTAGTGATTGTTGATCGTGTGCATTAGGGACGTATTTGCTTTTCTTTTGCTCTCTGGTGTATACTAGATTTAATGACGAAAAATACCGCAGTAATTTTCTTGGGGGTTTTGGTAGCCGTCTTACCGGCTCTTGGATTTCCTTCGTGGGTACGTACCATTGTCTTTGTTTTTTCTGGGCTTGGTATCGCTGTCCTCGCGTACCTTTCCTCGGTTGTGTATTGCAGTAATTGTGAAAAACTCATCGAGGAAGCGGACCGAGCTCTTGACGAGCAGGAGGTAGATCAAAGCACTACGACCATATGAGGCGCGCACTCAAGACCGTTTTAATGGGAGGTATTTTTATTACCGGAGTTTTTTCGGTATTTTATTTTTTAGTGCCCATTCTTTTTTCAGTAACCTATCGTTCATCTCATGAAGGCGATGTATTAAATGGCGTTAAAGGAGCTGGTACGACGGAATCACTCTTGATCCCTCTTATGCCACCCGAGATTATTGTGACACACCTCTCTACACCCGAGCCACTCCGCGCGGTGTATATGACGGCGTGTTATGCGTCGCAGTCATCGCTACGAAACCAGCTGGTAGCGCTCATAGAAAAGACCGAGCTCAATGCGGTTATTATTGATATCAAAGATTATACAGGGACAATTTCGTACGAGCCATCAGACAAGACACTTAATGGTGATTGGGGCTCAGGGTGTCGGGTAAAGGATATGAAAGCATTTGTTGCAGAACTTCATAAAAAAAATATTTATGTCATCGGGCGTCTCACGGTATTCCAAGATCCTACCTATACAAAAGTGTATCCTGAGCTTGCGGTAAAGCGTGCAAGTGATGGTGGAGTATGGAAGGATCATAAAGGACTCTCGTTCATCGATGTTTCCGCTACGCCGTACTGGGGTTATGTGGTGGCTCTTGCGCTTGATGCCTATGCGCAAGGTTTTGATGAAATCAATTTTGACTACATTCGTTTTCCGTCGGACGGTAATATGAGGGATATTGCGTATCCGTGGTCAAAGAATCTTACGAAACGACAAGCACTCGAAAACTTCTTTGCATACCTAGAGGAAAAAGTAAAACCAAGTGGTGCGATTATCTCTGCGGATCTTTTCGGTATGACGGCGACAAATACGGACGATTTAAATATTGGGCAAGTGCTTGAGCCGGCACTTCGTCATTTTGATTATGTTGCGCCGATGGTATATCCATCACATTATCCGCCAAATTATAACGGGTGGAAGGATCCCAACCAGCATGCGTACGATGTCGTGCATTTCTCGATGAGTAGTGCGGTGGCTCGTGCAGTTTATGCCTCGACGACACCGCTTAAATTACGCCCATGGCTCCAAGATTTTGATTATGGAGGTATCTATGGCACAAAGGAAGTTCGTGATCAAATACAAGCAACTTATGATGCGGGGCTGACTTCGTGGATGCTGTGGGATCCTAGCAATAAATATACGCCTTCGGCGTTAAATCCTGCGGAATAGGAGAGCTGAGGTGTGTTATGTAACAAAAATATTGATTATGAAAAATACTTTTGAAATATTTAAGAAAAGTCTTTCGGACGTTTCTTTATATCGTGACGCAAGCGAGGCACCACTCCAAAATAGTATTAGGTATTACCTAAAAGTTATTTTTCTTCTTTCTCTTTTTGCCACACTTATTTTTGGTGTGCTTGCAGTTCCTCAAGGGGTTCGTTTTATGAAAGAGGAAGCATTACTATTAGTACAAGAAAAATATCCTTCAGACCTCGTCGTAACATTCAAAAATGGTGAAGCCTCAACAAATAGTGTTTCCCCTTCGTTTATCCAAGGAGAGAAAAAGACCCTCAGTACTCTTTTTAAAGATGATGTAATTGAAAATATTTTCGTGATAGATACAGAACGTGAATATACGAGGGAAGCTTTTGACAGTTACAACACGTTCGCCCTCCTCGCAAAGCACGATATCGTGATGAGAAGAACAGAGGGGGGTGTCGTAGTCCAGTCGCTCCGTAGTTTCCCTGAGATGACGGTTGCTTCGACGACGCTTGTTGGTTTTGTTAAAGGCGTGAATGATTCAATCGTGTTTCTAGTTGTCCTTTCGCTCGTGATTGTTTTTGTATTGTTGTTGGTGGGATATTTGATGTATTTGGTTCCGCTCGCGCTCTTTGCGCTCATCCCGTTCTTTTTAGCGTGGATAAAAAATATTCCCCTTACGTATCGCGGAGCATACAAGATGAGTGTGTATGCTGTTGTTCCGGGTCTTGTGCTCAAGACAGTATTTAATCTAGGGGGAGTGTTGGCAGTGCCGGCATATTTCCCCCTCTTGATATTTATGCTGGTGATTTTTTTAGTAATGAAGAGGTTAGAACAGTAAGGCTTATTTACGTAAGATTATAATACAAAAAACCACCCGATGAAGGTGGTTTTTTGCAGAGAATGGGATGTTATACGATTTTCGTATTTTTACCTGCCTTGATACATTTGGTGCAGATTTTAATGCGAGAACCATCAGCAAGAGGCGCCCATTGGAGATTGGGATATTTACGGCTTTTGCCAATAGGGTTAAATTTCGTTGCACGAACGCGGTTTGAATAGCCTCCTGAAACGATCGTTCCCTTGTTACATGTTAGACATACTTTTGCCATAGCTTTTTTGTTTATAGGTTGTATGCTATCATAACTTACATATTTTTGCAAATACCTATGGAAGCACTCTTTTTCCTCGTTATCCTCATTTTGTCAGTCATTATTCATGAAATTGCGCATGGATATGTGGCTGAAATGTGGGGTGACCCTACGGCGCGCCTTGCGGGACGCCTGACCCTGAACCCTATTAAGCACATTGACCCTCTCGGATCGGTCATTTTGCCTGCGTTGATGTATTTTGGCTCGAGTGGCAATTTTATGTTTGGGTGGGCAAAGCCGGTACCGTATAATCCTTACAATCTCAAAAATCTCAAATGGGGAACGGTGGCAGTAGGACTTGCGGGGGTACTTTCAAATCTTTTTATCGCGATCATTTTCGGACTTATGGTACGTTTTGCGGACGTGTTATCTATAGCGCCGGGATCACCATTTTATACAATTCTGATAAGTATCGTTTTGGTAAATGTATTACTTGCGGTATTTAACTTGATTCCATTTCCTCCACTCGATGGTGCAAAAGTTTTGTTTGCATTTTTGCCATACCGTTTTCAGTATATTCATGACTACCTAGAACAGAACTGGCTCTTGTTTATTATCTTTATTCTCTTTTTTGCGCAGTACATTATCTCCCCTGCGGTGTCGCTGGTGTTTGGTTTGATTGTGGGGATGTAGAAATCCCCTCCGGCTTTCAAGTCCCTCATCGCCTTACAAGCATGAGGGACTTGGTCACTCTCGTGGGTTTTTGCTTCGTTTTTCAAACTCACAAAAACCTCACTCGCTTGACCTCCACTCGGGCGCTCGGACTATCGTCCGGCTTCGCGCGCCCTCGGTTCAAGTCCCTCATCGCCCGCACAAACAAAAAGGCCCCAATGCTCTGCATTGGGGCCTAATGTTTGTGGGCGATGAGGGACTTGAACCCCCGACCTTCTCAGTGTAAATGAGTTGCTCTACCAACTGAGCTAATCGCCCTTTTATCTTTCTTGTCTGTTTCGAGCACTATACCGTATTTTGTAAATAAATTCAATATCTGTGAATTTTAATAGAAATGCCTATTTGTGGTACAATAAAAAAAGAAGTTTTTCCGTTCAAATATTTTTTCAATGAGGGGGTGTTTTATGAAGAAATACAGATTGATTTGCCTTTTACGGCTTTGGTGGTCACGTCTCTATGTTAGGAAAGATGAGTTTCATTCATCGCTTAGTTTCGATGCCGGCACATACCTGGGGATGAATGAGAAACAGCGAGGCGAATATGTCTTTGATCTTGTAAAGAGAAGAAGTATCGCACATCAGAGGGATGAGGAGCGCGAGTTGGCTGAATGTCGTATGTTGAAAAAGGGTGGCTGAGAAAGCCACCCTTTTAATTTTTCAAACTCTGCTACTATGCGTAAGATGAAATTTGTGGTTATATACCTACTATATGAATATTACTATTCCAATCTTATACGAAGACAGTGAGGTGTTGGTGCTTAACAAGCCGGCAGGGCTGGTGGTGCATTCTGATGGGCGCACTAAAGAAGAAACGCTTGTGGATTGGGTGCGTGCGCACTATCCAGATATTGCGCGCGAAAATGTAGGAGAATCGATTATCCTCACGGGAGGAGGGGAGATACAAAAGCCTGGTATAGTACATAGGATTGATCGTGACACTTCAGGGGTGATTATTGTGACAAAAACGCACGAGTCTTTTTTGAATCTCAAGAATCAATTTCAGGAGCGTACCATCAAGAAAAATTACAAAGCGATTGTCTACAGTTTTTTCAAGGAACCGCGCGGAAGTATCAATAGATCTATCGGGCGTTCGGCAAGTGATTTTCGTAAGTGGTCTGCCGAGTATGGTGCGCGTGGGGAACTTCGTGATGCGGTGACTGACTATGAGGTGTTGGGGCAGGGAGAAATTTCCATCGCAAAGACTGCAAAGACTTCTGAGCGTATCAGACTCTCGTATTTGGATGTGTTCCCTCATACGGGGCGCACACACCAGATCCGCGTGCATCTCAAATATGCAGGGCACCCTATTATGGGCGACAAGCTGTATGCGCCAAAGATGCCGTGTGTTCTCGGCTTCAAGCGTATGGCACTCCATGCGTTTTCGGTAACATTTCGTACTCTTAAGGGGGAGGAGAAAAAGGTTTCTGCCCCACTCCCTGATGACTTTCAAGCAGGTCTTGCAGAATTGGGGTTAATATGCTAAAGTGGCAAAATATTTAACGAAATACGTATGGAAAACACCACAATACAAATGAGTCCAGTTTCTATGGCGGAGCGTAAAAATCTCCCTCTTCGCGCGGGCGCTACGGTCAAAGTTCATCTTAAAATCGAGGAAAAGGGCAAAACTCGTATTCAGGTTTACGAAGGTTTGGTTCTTGCAGTAAAAGGTGGCAAAGGCAATGGTTCGATGTTCACGGTACGCAAGACCGCAAGCGGTGTGGGTATGGAAAAAATCTTTCCCCTCCATTCTCCTTCAATAGACAAGATTGAAATTGTACGCCAGTCAGATGTCGGCCGTTCAAAACTCTACTATGTGCGCAATAAGGTTGCACGCGAAATTAGCCGCAAAATGCGTCACACCAAAACAGGCGCAACGGTTCCTGTGCAAGAGGAAGCATCTCCAGAAACTAAAGAGGCTGTAGTTGCAGAATAGGATTTTTGCAGCAAAGAAAGAATGCAGGAAGATATCCTGCTTTTTTCTTTTTTGACTTGAAATTCTGTGAGATTTCACATATAGTGTGAGGGTTAGTAAATATGCGCAGGTGGCGAAATTGGTAGACGCACTACCTTGAGGTGGTAGCACTCGCAAGGGTATGGAGGTTCAAGTCCTCTCCTGCGCACAAAATAAAAAACCGATAATTATTATCGGTTTTTTATTTTGTGCGGAGGAAGCACGTCGCCTGCTCGACGGGCGTGAGGGCTTGAAAGCCGGAACATATTGC
>CAYHML010000041.1:0-6843 GCA_964357675.1 uncultured Candidatus Saccharibacteria bacterium
ATGGACAATGACTTACGTGGGAAATTCCAAAGCGTTGTCTCTACTGGGTAAACACACGTCCACGTCTTGAGGTCACGATTGCAAATCAAACTGCCGAGAATGACATTATTGCTCAACGCGAAAGTCTCGACCCGATTATGGATGCATGGAGGGAGAATATTTCCTCAACGAGTATAGATGGGGATGTTGTGGCAAGTGCTGACACCGCCATTAGATCGGTACGGTCTCTCCGCAATCTTTATGATACGACAAGTGTCGCCCTCTATGCCCTCCGCAGTGACTCATCAACCATTACTTCGGCACGGACTGTAGTTGAGGGAATTCGTGTTGATGTTGATACAGCATTGACGCAGATTACTAATGCGCGTTCCACTCTTAAATCTGCAGAGGATACATATCGGGTTGCTCAAAACGAGTTGGCACTAAAGAAGGCTGACTCAGAGACCGAAGATACCCGCTCTGCAGAAGCATTGGTTAAGGAGAGAAGAAATGCGGTATTGATTGTTGAGGAGAAAATTTCTAAAACGGCACTTTTTGCACCTATGGATAATATGGTGGTAAAAAAGATTTACCCTAAAAATAAAGAAGTTGTGCAAGCGGGGCAGGCGGTCGTCCTGCTCGTCGCGCACGGTTTTAAGTTTGAAGTCGATGTTCCTGAAGAAGATATTGGATATGTCGCTCCCGGGGATACTGCTTCGATGTCCCTTCGTTCATATCCTAATCAAATAATTACAGGGGAAGTATTTTCTGTTGAAGAACAAGAAGTCATTAAAAACGAAGATACGTATTTTCGTGTAAGTGTTATACCTAATATTTTTGACGAAAAGATGATTTTACGCACTGGGATGACAGGCGAAATCAATATAACTACCGGCAAGGGAAAAGAAGTATATGTGCTCCCTCCGTCTGCAATACAGCAGAAAGGTGCGCAACATTCTATTCTCACGAGAGGCACTGATGGCGTTGAAGAGATACGTGTTGTGCTCGGTACCCTTCAGGACGAGATGGTTCAGGTCATTGGTTCTATTTCAACCACGACACCTGTCCTTCTTGCGAAATAATGTTCCATATTTTTGCATACACGTTTTGATATGAAAAATACACTCCGGTATTCAATAGTGCGCTCAAAAGAAGAACTCGAAGGTTCTCGCCGACTTGTTCTCGAAGAGTATATAAGGAGTGGTTATGTCTCCGGACAAGATATTGCGAGTGGTTTGAAAATGGGGGATTACCTCGGGTTACCAGATACAACAACATTTATTTTGCAGTACCAAGATTGTGTCATAGGGACTGTATCTCTAGTTGAAGATGGCGAGAAGGGGGTTCCTATGGATGATTTATATACAAAGGAAATCAACATTCTTCGCCATCGTGGTTCAAAAATTGCAGAGGTGTCTCAATTTGCCATACGAAAAGATGCACACATAGAATATTCGTCTCCAGACAAAAAACGTCCCGCATCATACCTCTCGGTCCCGCTCTTAAAATTAACGGTCCATTACGCGTTACGGCAGGGGGTTGATACTTTCTGCATTGCGGTCAATCCAAAGCACGTCATGTTCTATAAGTTTCTTGGTTTTGAGCAATTTGGCGAAGAGAAATCTTATGTGTCTGTGAATGGGGCGCCTGCGGTCGCTCTCGTGCTCGACCTCGAAAAAATTACCTGCCGTGACAGTAAATTGAGGGAGCACTTAGTATGGAGTGAGATTTTTAGTGACAATCCTGAATCTGGCGTTTTTGATAAAGGTGGCACCGCTTGTCTTGAGTACGATACTGTATAAACTCCTCGTTTTGGTGTGTAAGGCAGTTCGGTCACGAGTTACTAGGTGTGCTCGGATGGTCGCGCTTCAATGGACACTGCGCGACACGATTCTGCAGAATCGCTTCCGTGCGCCAAGTATTCGCGACCCCAGTTAGACTGTCGCAAAGCGACATGGATCCGCTTTTCGAATCCTGACGCGAGAAAAGCAGTTTGCTCTCTCCTTACGCAATTACGGTACCAATCTATCACAGAACTTCAGCATTTCCGATTGATAAGGATTTTTTTGGAGGTATTCTGAAATTATCTGCCAAGATGTTTGAGAGCGTGCTTGATGCGCGCGCTCGGACCTTTGATGTCAGAAGATACATTTTTGAGTGCCTCGCGAGCGTCACGTTCAGAAAATCCAAGAGTAACAAGTCCTTCTATGGCGTCGTGCTCCTCGTGGAGTTTACCACCATGTACTTCGTCACCAATACCACCAAGTTTGTCACGAAGTTCAAGGATTATTTTTTGTGCATTTTTGGCACCAATACCTGAAACTTTGGTAAGTGCAACCGCGTTGCCATTTGAGATTGCTTCTTTAAGGGTGGACACCGAGGCAATATTAAGGATGCCAAGCCCGCTTTTTGGCCCGATTCCCGATACACTAATAAGCATTTCAAAAAAATCGAGTTCCTCTTTGTTGATAAAGCCATACAGATCAAGTGCGTCTTCTCGCACAACCGTATGTATCCAGAGGGATATCTTTGCATCTCCCTCTTTTGGGAGCGTGTGCAGTGTGTTTTGACTGGTACGTACTTTATATCCAACACCATTAACGTCCACTACAATAAAGTGGTTGTTGATAGAAAAAAGCGTACCAGATAGGTGGGCAATCATATCTCTATCATACACATCCTGTTAATTTTTGCACTTATACAAGAAAAAGAAAAAAGTAGGGTAATGGGGAAAACTTTCTTCCTCTGTTCTCTTAATCCACGGTATACTTACAATATTACTTGTTAATTATCATTCCTATCCCTATGTCCATCAAACACATCGCGCGTCTTCTTCCTCTCGTCCTCCTCTTCCTCGTTCCTAATATCTCGTCTGCCGCGACAGAATCGGTTTCCGTTATCAGGCAGGATTGTACCGGATATTCCCGTTGCTATACTTCTCTCTCGGCTTGGGAAGCAGCACAACAAAGAGATTTGGTTGCGTCTAATGAAATTGCGGTGGCGAGGATTGAAGGAACCTGGACTAATCCGGATACGACTGCGGTTACAATAGACGGATGGACGACCGGGGTTAATAATTATATTAAAATCTATACTGCGCCAGAAGCAAGGCATGGCGGAGTTTGGGATAACACAAAATATCGTTTGTCAAATTCTGGAAGGGTTATCTATAACGTTGAGCCTTATGTAAGAATCGACGGAATACAAATTGACAATAAGACCTCAACATCACAAGGCATGCTTTCATACCAAAGCGGGGTGGAAATATCAAATTCCATAATTAAAAATAGCAACATCGGCCTTTATCTTTCAGGGGATAATGTCAAAGTCAAAAATTGCCTTATCTATGATTCCAATTTCGGCCTACGCTTCGCCGGAGCTAATGGTTTTTTTTATAATTGCACTTACGCGAATAACGCAACGGCAGTATATTTGGATGCAAAATCTTCAACCTTAAAAAACTCTATTTTTACCGACAATACGACTGATATGTCTAGCTCCGGTTTTGGTGTTTCCCAAACAACTTACTCTGCAACCGATCTTAGTCAGTCCATCTCCGGGATTCCTGCAGATCAGAGTAATAAATTCAATCAGACTTTCGTCTTTTCAAACTCTGTAAATAAAGATTTTCACCTTTTAAACACTGATAATTCAGCTAAAGATCAAGGAGTGGATTTATCAGTTGATCCAAATTTTCCTTTTTTTGAAGATATTGACGGACAAAATAGGACAAACCCATGGGATATGGGACCAGATGAAATAATTAAAATCACTAGCATTCCTGAGGCGAATCCATACAGCGGACCACAAGCAGCCATAGCTGCACCCTTAGCCGTACAAGAAAAGTCTATCCCTGTAACAACAAAGTTTTTTTACGTTAATCCGTCTGCTTCTGGGAAAAATGATGGCTCAGACTGGGTAAATGCCTTTACTGATTTGCCCGCTTCTTTAACTAGAAATGCCCTTTATTATTTAGCTGACGGAAAATATGCCAGCCACAAATTCAATGACACTCGGACCGGTTGGATCTATATCAAGAAAGCGATTCCATCTGACCATGGCGTAAATACGGGCTGGACGAATTCTATGGGCGACGGCGTTGCCGTATTTGATCCGATTTCTTTTACAACCGGCAATTACAGCTTCAACGGCCAAGTCGGCGGCGGCCCGAATAGCTTTACGTCTGGCCATGGCATCAAAATCGCCAGCAATTCCGACAAAGCAAAAATAATTAATATCCTGAATCCTGTTTCCAATCTAGTTTTCGACCATATCGAAATGACATTAGGATTCAAATCCGGGTACACAGGGCAGGATATAATTTACGGCGTCAAGGGCGGAAGTAATTGGACATTCAAGAATTCATACCTGCACCATTCCTCAAGGACAATCCTATATACCATGAATGTCTCGAACATTCTGATTGAAAACTGCCAACTGGAAAGGAATGGGCAAAACCATGCGCAACATTCGGAAATGTGGTCAGCTCGCGATACACATAATGTGGTCATAAAAAACAATATCATAAAAGATTACGTCAGTACCGGTGGGATTATCATGGGAAGGGCAAAAAATTGGGACATCTATGGAAATGTATTTATCTGGTCAAAGGATTTCGGTGCCACCGCTAATAACGGCGCAATCGGAAGCTGGTCATCTTCAAACACTTACAATGCGTCCAACATTAATATTTACAATAACTCCTTCATCAACCTTACCAACGGCGGATCCGGACGAATTTTCCCGATTTATAATTCTATCAACAATGTAAAAGCCTATAATAATTTATGGCATAACAGTCCGTCGGCTAAATTTGGCAATGGCGTAACTCATGATTACAATCTATTCAAAGGATCCGGTCAAGATAAGATTACGGAAAAGAATAAGGAAATCGCAACAAATACCATTCTCTCCGATTACCACCTTCTTGCGCCCACTAAGGCCGGGTATAGTCTTGGAAATAATTACAATAAGGATATGTTTGGCAAAACAAGAGGTGCTGACAATAATTGGGATAAGGGGGCCATTGAATTTGAAAATAAGCAAGCTTTAAAAAAATTAAACCAGACTCCTCTCGAAAAGATATCTGACAATACCGCTCAACCGCAGACAGAAACCACGAATCATTCTGGGCCGTCCGCTCCTCCTAATAGCAACTCTTCTTATTCAAGCGGATCCTTGCTCTCCGACTACGACAAGGTGCCCAACTATACCTCAACCCTTGGTCTCTCCGTTACCCCCCAAGCATCCTTAACCCAAACCAATGTGTCCTACACCACGATCGAAGCAGGCTGTACCGAAACCACCACCTACTCTACGATCTCAGGTAAACCTTGTACCAAAGTCCCTACCGCCTTCCGTCCGTTCTACACCTTCTCGAACGACCGTTCTGTTACCTACGGTATGAAAGACAGTACTGATGTCCGTGAACTCCAAAAGTTCCTCCAGTTCGAAGGACTCCTCTCCCTTGCATCTTCTGCCGATGGTTCCTTTGGCCCAAAAACCAAATCAGCAATCATTGAGTTCCAGAAGAAGTATGCCATCAACCCTCCCCAGGGAAATGTAGGCCCGCTTACCAAAACAAAGCTGAACGCTCTCTATGGTTCCACAACCTCTTCCTCCACCTTCTACCGTAACCTCACCATTGGCTCCAAAGGTGAAGATGTGAAGAAACTCCAACAGCTACTCAACACGGATATTGAAACACGTATTGCTCCCACCGGTGCTGGTTCTCCGGGGAACGAAACGACGTACTTCGGCCCGGCAACGAAGGCTGCGGTGATTAAGTATCAGAAGAAATACAACATCTCTCCTACCTCTGGGTACGTAGGCCCGCTGACGAGGGGGAAGTTGGAGGGGAGGTAGGTTTGTGAATTGTCATGAGAAATGCTACCCTTTTGCTATGAGCGGAACTGACGACTACATTCTTATTACAAGTTCTCAAAATTCTGATGATGACACTTCAGGTGCTGATGGAGTTGTGTTTGATGAAAAAGAACTCAGTGATGCATCTCGTGCAACAATGCAGAAGCAAGGTATTTTTCTCGAGAAAGATACCGAGGTACCTCTCTATGCCAAGCCTCTCAAAGATTTTTCAAAAGAGATTTACGAACAGAGCGGTATTGAAATATTGAACTCAGGGGAGGGAGATAAGGATTTTTAAGATATTCGTGTGTTTTGTTGAAAAATAAGGGGTTTTAGATATGTTTCAGGGGTGGGTCTTGCATTTTTTGCCAAGATATGATAAAGTATGTCTAATGGTATCAACAAAGCAAAAACAGAATATTATCAAGAAGGTGCAGATCCACAGCAAGGATACAGGGTCTCCAGAGGCGCAAGTAGCTTTGCTTTCAAAGCGTATTGACGACCTCACTGCCCACTTGAAGAAAAACCAAAAAGATAACCACTCTCGTCGTGGGCTTTTGCAGATGGTTGCTGACCGTCGCGCGCACATGAATTACCTCAAGCGTAAAAACAGAGATCGTTACGATGTTGTAGCAAAAAAGGTAGGAGCAAAATAGTTCTTACCACCCACCTTATGGCGATAATCAAACAAAAGGAACAGCGTGTCGCGATGCTCATCGATACACAGAACCTTTATCATAGTGCGCGCAACCTCTACGGTGCGAAAGTAAATTTCGGCGCAATTCTTAAGGAAGCAGTATCCGGACGACATCTCGTACGTGCTATTGCGTATGTCATTACGACAGAAGCAGAAGAAGAAAAAAGTTTTTTTGAAGCACTCAATAGTTTAGGAATAGAAACAAAGACAAAAGATATTCAAATCTTTTTCGGTGGTGCGAAAAAAGCTGATTGGGATGTTGGTCTTGCGGTAGACGCAGTTCGCCTTGCACCAAAAGTCGA
>CAYHML010000042.1:0-6774 GCA_964357675.1 uncultured Candidatus Saccharibacteria bacterium
ACTTTCTTTACTGGAGCTTTGTTTTTCCCACGCTCATACTCCTGCATATGCACACCCTTGTCCTGATGGACCTCAACCTTTGTGTATATGGAAAGCGCATTTACAACTGAGGCACCTACACCATGAAGACCTCCAGACACCTTGTACCCCTTACCTTCAAATTTACCGCCCGCGTGAAGCGTCGTCATAATAGTCTCGAGTGCAGAGACTTTCGTCTTTGGATGAATGCCGACAGGAATACCACGACCATTGTCTACAACACGAACACGATTTCCTGGGAGGAGAGCGACTTCGATACGGTCTGCAAAACCACCCATCGCCTCGTCGCGTGAGTTATCAAAAATTTCCCAGATGAGATGGTGCAAGCCCTCAAGACCAGTCGATCCGATGTACATACCCGGACGCTTGCGTACCGGCTCTAAACCTTCAAGGACCAAAATGTCCTCTGCTCCATACCCTGTTGTTTCTTTTTCTTGGTCTTTTTTGGCCATAAAACTAACAAACCACCTTTAATAGGCGACTATTTATATACACCTATTATAGCATAAAATCCTATTCTATAAAAGGAAAATCGGGGCTTGTTCGCCAAGGTGAATATAAAAACAAACCCCCTTAAGACAGACTTGAGGGGGGTTAGAGACGAGAAGAGGTTATTGCTTTTGCGCTATATTTTTGCTGGACCATATATGGCACATTTTCTTCCTGTGTATGCCGCCCACATTTTGTCACCAAATGAGTAGTGCCACCATTCTCCAGGGTAGTACGAAAATCCCGCTGACTGCATTATCTTCCTTAAGTGCTTTCTCTGTTTCTGCTGTTCAGTATTTATTGATTTCGTGTGCATGGGTGTAGCATCATTGTGCGCACAATACTCAGAACCAAAATCAAGAGAATTTCCATTCTTATCCACAATCAGTACATCCACCGCACCTCCTGTTTGATGAGGCCCGTTACCGTTTGGTAGCGCAGAATATTTACGAGCCAAGCTCTCAACTTCTTGTAGCGCTAAATCTGGATTATTATACTTAACTTCTGCACATACGTCTTTCCAGAATTTTTTCTGAACACACACACTTCGATATCCATATCGCACAAGGAGCTTTAAGTCCGGCGGGAGCATCGAACTCGCAACGACAAGTTTATCAAAAACGCTTTTTCTTACAAGGACCTCTCTCTCCTCAGGACAAGACACCACTATTCTACTTGTACCCAATGAAGATATTTTTACCAAAATATCCCCGTTCTCACAAACGGGAATGTTCCTAATGTACGTACTTGGTATCATTGTTACGAGGCCGAGTTTATAGCTTGTCCTATATACGAAACCAATCCATCCCATCTACTTGAGTATTTTTTTAAGAATTTGCTTCATAAAATAATTCTCTTATTTATTATTACCGAATTACCATCGTTTTTCCTATATAGATATCATGCCAAAGTGCTAACAAAAGGAGGAGGTAGAGTTTGCGCGCGTTGTCTACGCGACCAGAAATATGATCAGCAATAAGTTGCTCAATGATAGGAATATTAAAATGCTCACGAATATATGTATTTTTTGTAATACGTGCATAGAGTTCTGTTTGTGATGCATCAAACCATTTTTTTACCGGCGTAGGGAATCCAAGTTTTTTGCGTCGTGAAATCTCAGAAGTAAGGAGCGTATCAGCAACTCTTCGCAGTAGATATTTCGTCGTATAGTTTTTCCACTTGAGCGACGGTGGGATATTGCGCGCAAAATTCTGCACTTCGCGGTCAAGAAATGGTACACGTAGCTCGAGAGAATGCGCCATCGTCATCTTGTCTGCCTTTGCCAAAATATCACCCGGAAGCCACGTATTGATATCGATATACTGCATTTTTTCTGAATCCTGACGCTCAGCAACTTTTTTATAAAGAGGAGCGAGACTGAAACGAGTACCTGTCTCCCCTTTCCATAGACCATCAATTTCCTTATCAGAAAAAATACGTGCGTTACCAATATACCAATCTTCGATGTTGTTAAAAAAACGAATGAGGAAATTCTTTCCGCGAAACGAAAGTTTCGAACCTGCAAGCGGGCGCAAAAAGTATTCTCGAATAAATTTGGGCACTATCATCAGACGCCGACGCGCATACGACTCGAGGTAGATATTGTATCCACCAAAAAGTTCATCAGCACCCTCGCCTGACATCACCACTTTTACTTTCTTGCTCGCTTCACGCGCTACAAAATAAAGTGCCGCTGCAGAAGGGTCGGCAACCGGCTCATCAAAATGCCATACAATTTTGGGAAGTTCTTTGAAATATTCTTTGCGTGATATGGTAATAGCTTTATGACTCGTACCAATACGACGTGCCGTCACCTCTGCCTCGCGCGCTTCGGTCACTTCATCGAAACCAATGGTAAAGGTAGAAAGTTTTCTATTTTTAAGATTTTTCTGTGCAAGTGCCGCAATGATACCACTATCAATACCTCCGCTCAAAAAAGAACCAACAGGAACATCGCTCACCATATGGTGCTTCACAGAATCATCCAACACGGCAATAAGCTCCTGTGTCCACTTTTCTTCGCTTATTTCAGTACCATTGTTCTCCTTGGCGGTATCTTCAAAATTAAATTCTGCATAGCGTTTTTCTATAAACGTACCGCGTGCGAGGTCAATATCAAGAAAACTCCCCTGCGCAAGTTTAAAAATATTTTTAAAAAATGTTTCTTTTAGAGGATTGTACTGAAACGAGAGATAGTTCACGACGGCTTCATCGTTCACCACGCGAGGCACTCCCGGAATAGTGAGGATACTTTTGATCTCAGACCCAAACGCCGTAATACGTCCATCCTCAAGATAATAATACAATGGCTTAATCCCAAAAAAATCACGCGCTATAAAAAGTTTTTGCTTACGCTTATCAAAAATAGCAAACGCAAACATACCTCGCAATTTGCCGAGGCACTGTGTCCCCTCTTCTTCAAAAAGGTGGAGGATAACCTCGGTGTCAGTATGTGTTTTAAATGTATACCCTCGCTTAATTAATTGCTCACGAAGAGCTTTGTAATTATAAATTTCTCCGTTGAACACAATGACAAAATTTTCGTCCTGCGAGGTAATGGGTTGTTTCCCTCCCTCGAGGTCGATAATGGAGAGTCGGCGCATACCAAGTGCAAGCGTAGCGTCCACATAATACCCCTCATCATCGGGTCCACGATGAAAAATAGCATCCGTCATTACACGAATGAAATCTTTGTTTTGTTCTCCCTTGCCAATGACGCCTGCGATGCCACACATATAAAAAAGTTTAAAAAATTATTTACTAAGTAACGCCAATATTACCCCCACCACTACCGACACCATCGCAATAACCCAGTACCGCATTACGACCTTGTACTTTGACCACCCAAGTGCTTCAAAGTGGTGATGGAGTGGCGCAACAAGAAAAACTTTTTTCCCTCGACGAAACTTTTTGGAAAGTAATTGCACGATAACTGAGAATGATGTTGCAACGAGTGGAAGTGCGATGATCGGCAAAATAAATACGGTATCAGTCATAAATGCAAGCACGGAGAGTACCACGGTGAGTGCCAACATTCCTGTTTCTCCCATATAAAAACGCGCCGGCGGAATATTGAACCACAAGAACGCAAGCGTACCTCCTGATACTGCAGACGTAAACGCAGCGAGATCGTTCTGACCATTCAGAAACGCAATTGCCGCATACCCTATGAATATGGGTGCAAGAACACCCGCCGAAAGACCATCGATACCATCAATCACGCTTGCAGAAAACGTTGCAAGCATAACCATAATGAAAAAAAGTATATAGAAAATTCCAAAATCAAGAGAACCATAGAATGGAATATGCACCGCAGTCACGCCAAGCTTGAACACAAACCACCACCCAATAAAAAGTCCTATAAGGATGATAGTTCCCGCTTTGATCTTTCGGTATTTACTGTGATCATTTGCATAGTTTCCTTTTCCAAAGATCTGTAGCAAATCGTCAGAAAGCCCGATGAGCGCAGCGGCGATAAGCGCAAAAAGAGGAATGAAGGTTTGACTACGGCTCAAAAAATTTAACTTTTCAGTAAGTGATGTAGGGAAAATCCATGACACGAGTGCAAAAAGAATTATTACCAAAAACACAGAAAGCCAAATGACCACGCCTCCCACCCGTGGTGTAGAAAGCTCTCCTGCCTCGTTATGTATCTCTTTGAATGCGACTGATTTATCATCGCTCTTACGCGAAACTTTTTTCCACATCTGATATTTCACAAAATAGTGCATCAAAAGTGGCGTAATAAAAATCCCCACGGCAAAGGTGAGCGCTGCAGGAATAAATATTTTTAATAATGTAAGGGTACCTATTTCAGTCATAGTAATTATCGGGCTTCCCAACCACGCGCACGGAGTGCAATCGTGATACGAAGCATATTGTTATTTATTTCTTCATCAGAGAGCGTCTTTTCATATGATTGAAAAACAAGATTAAATGCGTACGACGTTTTTTTACCCTCTGGAAATTCTTTTGTAAAAACATCGAACAAGCGCTTCGTGCGAAGAAGGTCTCCTCCCTCGTGCACAATTATTGTGAGGACCTCTTCGTTTGATACTCCCTCGGGAACCCAAAGTGCAATGTCACGCAACATAAACGGGTATGCAGAAATTTTTTCGTAGTGGGTTACAACTGACGTAAACGGCGCACCAACCTTTGGTCCAGGTAACGTATCCAGCAGGGCGCCCAGATTAAATTCAAAAACATTCATCATGAATGTTCCTTCAACAGAAACGCCCAACACTTCACCAAGTTTCGTACGAACTTCTTCGAGCGCCTCACGTGTCATCGTATCTTTCTTTTTACCTGCCTTGGTGAGTTCAATGCCAACAGCACATACTAGCTTTTCTTCCATCACGCGGGGAAACACTTTACCTATTTCAAAAATTTTTATTTCATCTAGTCCAAGAAGTGGTGCATTGCGAACATTGAGGTCAAGTGCCTGCTCAATATTCATTGCAAGATTTTTGCGCAAAAAAGCCTTGTCCTCTGCAAGCGGGTTCAAGACGGCAAACTCCCCTTCCTTCTGAAATGAGGAAGTGTACACCTCGGAAAAACCGCGTGCTACGAGCGTATCACGGATGAGGTTTGCATAATAGTATGATTTGAGTGGGCGTGCAGTGAATGAAAAATCAGGAAGCGGTGTATCGATGATATTACTGAGTCCATACACACGTCCAATTTCCTCCGCGAGATCTTCTTTGATGGTAAGGTCGAGGCGCGCTAAAGGTGGAGTAACTGTAAATGCCTCGCCATCCCTCGTATAGGTAAAACCTAATCGCGCAATAATTCCCTCAACTTCATCTGGGGTGAGGGTACTTCCCAAAATACTATTTATGAATGATGCGGTGAACGTAACTGTCTGCGCCTGCTGTGGCTCTGGATACACATCGACTATTTCTCCCACGCGTGCTTGTGGGTACATCTCAAGGAGAAGCTTGGTTGCAAGATGCATCGCCTCTTCTGCAAGTGACGGGGAAAGCCCATGCTCGTAACGTCGGGATGAATCCGTGCGAATACCAATGCGCTGTGATGTTTTGCGCGTACCGACGGCATTGAAATTTGCTGACTCGAACACAATGCTCGTCGTTACGGCCTCTACACCCGCATCCTTGCCTCCTTTTACTCCAGCGATAGCAAGTGCTTGTTTATTATCGGCAATAACAAGTGTCTCAGGAGTAAGAGCAATGTCTTTATTGTCGAGCGTCACTATCTTTTCGCCTTCGTGTGCTTTACGAACAAATATTTCAGCTCCAGAAAGTTTACGGAGGTCAAATGCATGCATCGGCTGTCCGAGTTCCAGCATAACAAAATTGGTAATATCAACGATGTTATTAATTGAGCGCTGTCCTACTGACTCAAGTCGTGCACGAAGCCATGCAGGTGATTCCCCTACGCCAACATTCTCAATCACACGGCCAATATATCGCGGGCAAAGATGCCCATCAAGTACTGAAACTTTGAGGTTTGTTTCTGTTTTTTCAGATGACAGTTGATACTCTGTTGGTATTTTTTTGAATGGCACGCCTGTTAATACCGATATCTCACGCGCAATCCCGTGGTGCGACAAGAGGTCGTGTCCTCGATCTGGCAAAATCTTAAAATCAAAAATAGTATCGTCGTTTCGAACCTCCATCCCCTCTACCTCACACAAATGTTTTGTAAGGAGTGTAGCGACATCACGAGGTGCGGGAATATCCTTGTCAAAATGCACACGGAGCCAGTTGTAGGAAATAGGAATATTCATAATTAAAATTGATTAACAAGTCGCAGGTCGCCAGAATACAAGTAACGAATGTCATCAATGCCGTATTTGAGCATCACGAGACGGTCAACCCCCATACCAAATGCAAATCCACGATACTTTTGAGGATCAACGCCTGATGCGGTCAGTACATTAGGGTGTACCATACCTGCGCCCATTACTTCAATAAATCCAGTTTGCTTGCACATACTACACCCTAAACCACCTTCAGTGTGGTCGGGCGAACCATCGGATGATGGTATTAGTCCTGTACCACTACATTTGAAACACGACACATCCACCTCTACCCCCGGTTCTACAAACGGGAAGAACGATGGCCTAAAACGAATAGTCGCCTCGGTACCATATAATCGTTTAAAAAATTCATTGAGGGTGTGCTGTAAATGCGCAAGAGAAATCCCCTCGCCTACCACAAGTCCCTCGATCTGATGAAACTGCGCTTCGTGAGTTGCGTCGGTTGCCTCACAGCGGAACACTTTACC
>CAYHML010000043.1:0-6705 GCA_964357675.1 uncultured Candidatus Saccharibacteria bacterium
CTTTCGCTACTAGATTATAAGACTTCGATTAACTTCGACGCTCATAGTGGAAATGCCCGGGAAAAACAGGGACAGCCACCATTCTTTTTACTTTTGTGTGTTGTAATTATATTTTCTCACCTGCTTTTTTAGGTCTTCTAAGAGATTCCCGTGTTGACTCAAGATGATATTTTAATATCATCTTATCTACCTACTTATCCCGCTCGTACAGAGAAACGGGGAGACGGTGAACAGTCACAATTATTTTTACACCAAATTAGACCACAGTATTTACAAAAAAATGGTGGCTGTACCTGTTGACCTAAAAATCTGCCGAAAGGCAGATTTTTAGTTTGTGGGCACATTCGCTTTGCTCAGTGTCCTACAAAATTATAGTCGCCGAGTACTGCTCATTAATTTGGTGGACCCCAGCGGACTCGAACCGCTCGCCTCCTCAGTGCAAATGAGGCGCTCTACCAGATGAGCTAGGGGCCCTTAAACCAAGCTTCGCTTGATCGGGCGAACAATTTGTGGATACAAATTGTTTTAGCCCAAATAACACAATAAAGCTATTCTACCTTATTTTTTCTTTAATGCAAGTGCGAGGACATAATCGATAAACTCATCAAGCAGAAGTCCTTGATATTCAAGAGATTTTACCAAAAGCGACGAAGGGGCAAGCCCTGGAAGCGTATTCACCTCAAGCAGGCACGGCCCATAGTCCGTCATGATAAAATCATACCGTGCGTAGTGTCGAGCACCGAGCTGTG
Source organism: uncultured Candidatus Saccharibacteria bacterium (assembly GCA_964357675.1). Classification (GTDB taxonomy): domain Bacteria; phylum Patescibacteriota; class Minisyncoccia; order Phycocordibacterales; family UBA1550; genus UBA1550. The sequence continues at coordinate 750 of CAYHML010000043.1, forward strand.
TATGTGCAAGAAGTGCTGTTCTCTCGAGTGCACTCTTTTCATCACTTCTCAAACGAGCAGGACCTACCGGATGGGTTAAGTTTTTGTATTTTTGGTCATAATCAAAAAGCTTTCCCTCAGGAAGAAGTATTTCCAGTGGCACGGTTGCGTACGCACCTCCCTTCTCCACACCATCAATGACACCAACCGTCACTTCACGACCACGGACATACTCCTCAATAATTGCTTTAGTACTATGAGAAAGTGCTGTTTCAAGAGCAGGAATGAGTTCTTGTTCATTGTGTACGAGAGAGAGACCAACAGAAGATCCTCCCGTCAATGGTTTAACTACATATGGTCCACGAATCTCATTCCCTACCCGTTTAACCACATCACCGATTTCCTCCCCACGAGCAACAACCATACCATACGGCACGATAATCCCCACAGATGAAAAAAATCTCTTTGCGAGTTCCTTATTCATTCCAATCGCAGAGGAAATTGATGTAGATCCCGTGTATGGAATTTTAAAAAGCTCTAAAAGTTTTTGGACCTTACCATCCTCTCCAAATTCACCATGAAGAGCATTAAAAACCACATCAACATGCTGTGAAAGTTTTGACGGTGTAGTAGGAGCACCATCGATATGCCACTCCCCTACGGGTGTAATGAGAATATCGTGTGCCTCGTACAGTTGTGGAGAAAGTGCAGAGAGAACACTTGCGCCCGTCTTGAGCGAAACGTAATATTCGCTTCCTAATCCTCCACGCATTACGCCTACTCGAAGTTTTGACATAACCACATTGTACCGCACTCAATACAAAAAGTAACGTGCAAAGTATGTTGATAATTGATTTTTGCCTAATTTTTGCTAGTATGACACTATTGCCGGGATGGCGGACCGGTTAAGAACAGAACATATAATTTAATTGCCGGGATGGCGGAATTGGTAGACGCACACGACTCAAAATCGTGCGGAGTAATCCATGGGAGTTCGATTCTCCCTCCCGGCACAAAAAAAATATAAAACCTGCCCCATGTCGTGGCAGGTTTTTAATATTAGAGATATGACCACACTCAAATCTAAACTCATTATTATCCTTGGCCCAACAGCCACGGGGAAAAGTGATCTTGCTGTAGAAATCGCACGGAAATGTAACGGCGAAGTAATATCTGCTGATTCACGCCAAGTATACCGAGGGTTAAATATTGGTGCTGGGAAAATTACCAAGCGTGAAATGCGTGGTATTCCACATCACTTACTCGATGTAGCAAATCCCAAGCAACAATTTTCTGTAGCACAATACCAACGTCTCGCGACACGCGCAATCTCAGATATTATTAAACGAGACAAAACACCTATCGTATGTGGAGGTACCGGTTTTTATATTCAATCAATTGTAGAAAACACCGTACTTCCTAATGTCCCACCAAACCCAATACTTCGCAAGGAACTTTCTCAAAAAAATGTTGCCGAACTTTTTACCATACTCACGACGCTTGACCAAGAGCGTGCGCAAAATATTGATGCAAAAAACCCCGTACGCCTCGTACGCGCTATCGAAATAGCAACTGCTTTAGGTCACATACCCCAAACCACTACCACGTCTCAGATCTACGACATTTTACAAATCGGTCTCACACTCTCACCCGATACGCTTCGCAGAAAAATATTCCTACGTTTAAAAAAACGTCTTAAACAAGGAATGATCGCGGAAGGAAAACGTCTTCACGCAGACGGTATTTCATGGAAACGAATGCGTGAGCTCGGGCTAGAGTATCGCGCGCTAGCCGATTTTCTTACCAACACCATTACCCAAGAACAAATGGAAAAGAATATTTTATTGGAAAGCTATCAGTACGCCAAACGTCAAACGACATGGTTCAAGCGGGACAAAAGAATTGAATGGTTTGCGCCTACACAAACGAAAGAAATAGTTGATCGCGTGATGAAATTTTTAAAAACATCCAAATAACAAAGGGTGCTACACAACGCTAATTTTTTCTTCTGGAGCACGGGGGATTTCTACAAAGAACGACGAGCCAGACCCTTCACCCTGCGATTCCGCCCAGACCTTTCCTTGGTGTTTCTCGATAATCTTCTTTGCCACATAGAGCCCTAGCCCCACACCCTCAGTGTAAGTTTTATTCGCACCATCTGCACGACTAAACTTTTTAAATATTTTTTGCAATGTTACCTCGCTCATACCAATCCCTGTATCGGAAATGCGAAATGATACATTTTTTTTGTCATCACTCAAAGAAAGCTTTACAGAAATACTACCGTATGGCGTATACTTGATTGAGTTATCAATAATACTCAAAATCACCTGGTGCATTTTACCAAGATCAGCAACCACCGCATAATCTTCCTGATGGTAGTCATCGATAGTAAGATTGAGTTCGAGCCCTCCCGTTCTGACGGCTGATTGCATATCGTCCACCACCTCTGCAACTAATTTTTTCATATTTACCCTCGTAAGGAAATATTTCATATCACCACTTTCAATATTGGTTATATCCATAAAATCAGAGATCATCATAATCAATCGCGAGCTCGAATTAAACATTTTATCAACCGCATCGTGTACCATTGAATTTAGTTCGCCAAACGAACCTTCGAGCAACATCGAAGAGTATCCTTTAATAGCCGTGAGTGGGTCACGAAGATGGTGCGACACCATTGCAAGAAACTCTGATTTCTTCTTATCAAGGATTTTGAGACGCTCACGCATACTTTCAAGCTCACTCGAAAGTCGTGAGACCTCATCTTGTGTTTTGTTTCCCATACGTATTTTTTGTATAAGGAAAAAACTTGCGATAATGACCAGTAAGGTAAGTATTACTCCACCAAAAATACCAAGAAAACTTGTTTGCACAAACAATACCGCAATGAGCGTGACCGCAAGCAAACAAACAATGAGCTCCACAAATATAACAAGCCAACTCCAAAAGTTATATTTAATGAGCGTATACCCCATGATAAGCACATTGGGGATAATACTGATAAAACCAAGGTAAAAAATATTGTGTACACTAAGCGCATGAAAAGAGGAGAGTACGAATCCAAACGCAAGCACAAGAAAAGCACCTGTTCCAAATGCCATAATCATATTACGTGTCTGCAGTTTAAAAATACCAATACTTGTTCGATATTTATCAACCAAAACGTATATCGTAAGCAAGAAAAATATGGTAATGTACCCAAGGTACACACTAATAAACTTTCCGAACGTATACTCTACTGAGTTTTCTTGATATGCATTTGGATGACCTACTATTAAATGAGGAGCGAGGAGCAACACGCCCAATATCCCAAGATACGGTACGGAAATACCGAGCGCACGCCACCACGAAATAGGCTCACCTTTTTTAGGGAAAATATAAAAAAACGAGAACAACATCAGAGGAACCAACTCAACAATAACAAAAAGTGCAACGGTGGACCGGTAAACAACATCCGGGTTTGGCGCAGAATGAAGAACGGTATTTGCGACTCCCCACGCGAAAACAACCATTGTGAGTAACAAGAAATACCTTCCTCTTCTTTTTGTCACGTCTTGGGCAAAGAGAACTAGCCCGAACAAAAATAATATGAGCCCAATAATACCAATACCCCACTCATAAAAAGGAAGTGCAAAAATATTATGTACGAGATCAGCAATCATTGTAAATATTATACTACAAAAACGAGTATTCTACGAAACGGGATGCTCATCGATAGGAAGTTCAATGATGAACGTCGTACCCATATTAACTCCATCAGACTCTGCGGAAAAATGGCCGTGGTGGGCATGAATGATTTCCTTAGCAACATAAATATCGATACCCGCTGAAATTCTTCCAGAAGGTTCCTGTGGAGACGAACGTTTATCGCCACCTGTACGTTCTTTGATTTCGTTTCGTGCCATAATTTCCCCGTCAACACTCACACGCAGATCAAATCTCTCGAAAAGCGCCTTGATCTGTTCAGAGGTCATTCCTATCCCCGTGTCAGAAATAGCGATACGAATTCTTTTTTCTGTATCATCGACAGAAATAGCTACCCGTACTTCACCGGGAGGTGTCGTGAACTCTACTGCATTATCAAAAATATGGGATATTACGTGACCAAGTTTTCTTTCATCAATTTCAACTCTCACCGCGCGTGCCTCCTCTTCTATGGTAAACACAAGCTGTAAGCCTGCACGCTCTACTTTTTCTTTCATATTTTCGAGGACCTGTTGTATAAATTGTACAAAATTTACCGTAGTAAAGGTGAGTGCCGCACGCCCCTCTTCGAGTCGTGAGACTGTCAAAAGCTCGTTAATAAGATCAACGATCTTCTCACTCGATGCATATAGCATTTCTATAGCTTTTCTCACTTCATCACTTACGGCACCAAAGGTATTTTCAAGAATCATTGAAGCATAACCCTTGATAAGGGTGAGCGGTGAACGAAGTTGGTGTGACGCAATAGAAATGAACTCTGTCTTTTGCTGTTCCATCACGCGCAAACGCTCATTCACGTCGGTGATTTCCTCGAGAAGTTTTTCAACACGCTTTCGTCCGCGTACTTCTCGACGTACACCATAGACAAAAAAGGCAAAGAATATTGCGATGAGAAGAAAAAGAGCAATGTACATTATTATAATGTTACCACAAACAACACACAGCACACAATACGAAATTATCTTCTTAACTAAATCCCCTCATTGCGAAGTTCTTCTACGAGTTTTTGTGCATTACGCGAAAGCTTTGCAGGAGTTTTTATTTCTACTTTAATAAGCAAATCACCACGATGTTTTTCAGAGAATGGCACACCTTTTCCACGCACACGGAGTACTTCTCCTGATGAAATACCTCGCGGAATCGTAAGTTTAATAGTCCCGTCGAGTGTCTCTATGGGATATTCAGCACCAAGAAGCGCGTCTGTTAGCTTGACCTGTAGCGTCATTGTAAGGTGTTCACCTTCACGCTTAAACACCTTGTGGGGTGTGACATAGATGCGCACATATAAATCACCTGCCGTACCACCTAAAACTGCCTCTCCAGCCCCCGTAAGGCGTACTGCTTCACCATGTTCAATACCAGAAGGAATTCTAATAATGATTTCTTCCTCGCGTCGCACCACACCTGCGCCTTTGCACGAATGACATTTTTCATCGGGAACCTTTCCTGTGCCCGTACACGCGCCACATTCGCGTACCTGAGAAATCGTACCAAGAAATGACTGCTTTGTCTCATGAATTTCTCCTTTCCCTTTACACTGCGCACACGTGTTCATCTTGCTCCCCGGTTTTCCTCCTGACCCATGACATTCCTTACACAGAGAAGTTTTCGTGACATATACCGTGCGTTCAACCCCAAACACCGCCTCTTTAAAAGAGAGTTGCATATCTACAGAGATGTCGCGCCCACGACGCTCGCGTGAAGAGGTGCGTCCACGACGCCCACCAAAGATGTCACCAAAAATATCGTTGAGGTCAACACCCTCAAATCCCTGACTATTAAAGCCGCCCGTGAAGCCAGAGAAATCAAACCCGCCTTGTCCTCCACTAAAACCCTGGTTACCTCCCCCTGAACCATAGGTGTCATACTCAGCACGTTTTTTTTCATCAGAAAGCACTTGGTATGCCTCGCTCGCTTCCTTAAACTTTTTTTCATCGCCACCCTTATCAGGATGATGTTTATGCGCGAGCTTACGGAACGCTTTTTTAATTTCGTCCGCGGAAGCATCTTTTTCTACGCCAAGTGATTTGTAGTAATCTTTCATAATTAATTGAGAAAGCGAGACGCGCGCCTTAAAGGCGCGCCGTACTCGTGTGTTTCAAGTCTCATATTTTATTCTTTGTACTCTGCATCGTGTACTGTACCCTCTCCACCTTCATCTTTTTTATCATTTGAACTAGGAGCACCCCCCTCTCCTCCCTGCTTCATCATTGCTTCTCCAATCTTTTGAAGTTCGAGGGAGAGTTCTTCGCCTGCTTTTTTCATT
>CAYHML010000044.1:0-4029 GCA_964357675.1 uncultured Candidatus Saccharibacteria bacterium
TTAGGGATGTGGAGATTGTGGTTGCGGAGAGAGAGGTTGGGGTACTTGGTGCGGTGGTGTCGGAAGACTGGTTTTGTGTGCTTGGTGCTGCATAACCGATTGTTTCATTTCCTGTGACATACGCTCCCATAATTGAAGCATATGATCCGCCGCGGCCGATCCGAGCCGGAGAATTGCTTTGCAACTTGTAGTCTTCAGGAGTTGTTCCTCCCGGATTTATGAATAACGGATTAGAGGTGATGGAATTAAGGTCAGCTCCGGATACTGTTTGCCAAGCAGAAAGAGTTGAGTAATCTACATAATTTATCCTCCATCTTCCTGTGCCATGGAAATTATTATAATTCATGTAGGTAGGAAATCCCGCACCAGAATTTAGAGTGTTGTGATACCCACCAAAAAGGGAATTGTTGCCTTGGTTTGAAATTATATTGTTGAATATTTCGGTATTTCTATGGTTTTGATATGTCTGTGTTCCGACCCCAGCAAGTGTTCCGACCCCTGAGTTATAAATCGTATTATTATATAATTTAATATTATCAGTTAAAACTGTTGGATCAGGGGAGTCGAGTGTGACTGGGCAGTTTCTGACTATGTTTTGATAGATAAAATTATCAGTTGTTCCACCTGTTTGCGATGGAGCCACTTTAAATGCTGAATATCCGCAATCCCAGATGTGGTTATTATAGGCGTACAACTGGCTGGTGCCGACTTTTGTGCTTATATTTCCATAGTTATTAAAAAAATCATTATTATAGATATAGATATGATCATAATCAAAAGACCAGATGGCGGTTGTATTGACTGTTGTTATTATTGCATTCGGATCACGTGACATTCCGTGTAATTTATTATTGTGAATATAAATATAGGAACTCTGCACTATGCTAATCAAAGCGCCATTATATTGATCAATGTGAGGTCTGCCGATCAATTCAGAATTTTTTAGAGTGCAATGATCGGATGATTCAAATTTAACTATACTGGAAGCTTGATAGCCGTTATCTAAATTTCTTATAAATGTAAAACCATCCCAGACGATGTAGCTATTTCGATAGCATCCTAGGGCTGGTTTGGTGTTGCTTGATGGCGCAGTTGCGTTCCATGAGGCTTCGTGGATAGTTGCAGTTTCTCCGGGGTAAGCTTGGAAAATTATCGGCGCCTGAGCCGTACCATCATTTGCGGGATATATTTTTGGACTATCGGGATCACCAGCTCCCGGTTCGTATGTTCCGCCACGGAAATATACCGTATCTCCGGCTCGGGCACTTGCCATTGCTGTTTGCCAGGAGCAAGCGGCTGTCCCGTTGAGCGGAGTCGAACTGGCACAGTTCGACCATGAAGCCATGCCTGTCGGCGAAACATAATATGCAGTCGCAGAAATTGTGGTTGTGGACGTAGGTGTTGTTTGTGCCGGTGCTGGAGTGGCTGGCGTGTCAACTGCAAAGGAGATGGTAAAATCATCAGTATTCATGTTTCCGGCTGAATCTTGGCAACGGATGTAGTAAGTGTATGATTGCCCGTTTTGCAAACCGGTGATGCTTACGGAATGGGTTGTTCCGCCAGTTGTAGTAAGGGTGTTGGCCATTGAGGCATAAGCAGTATTAGCAACAGTGCCGTATTTACAAGTTGCGTTTTCATTGGTGATTAGGGATATGATTGTCTGGGTTGTCCCAGCAGTTAGAGTGCCTGAAGGTGAGCCTGCAGATCTTGTTGGAGCATTAGTATCAGAAGGAGGCGGAGGAGTGCCGCCGCCTTGAGGCGCACTGTTATCCTCATCTGCACCAATATCCCAACTGCCAGACCTTGTTTCTCCATCGATGTCGGCAGAGAACGAGTAATATTGGTTTGCAGAAAGATCTGATCCTAAATTTTTAGCAGCTGAATCAGAGGAGTGTAGGTGGAAATTTTTATTAGCACTATCTGCAAATGAAACTGCCATGCTCCCAAAGGACGTATCGGGAGAAGTCGCATCTTGAGTGATGTTATTTCCCGTTAAATAAGTATCGGCGTTTTGTGATCTAAAAAAATCTATTGCTGATCCTTGGATAAGGTTATTAAATAAAGATACAGTGTCAGAGCTTGCGTAGAGGCTTAACAAGATGCCGCGAGTAGAGGAGTTTACAATCGTATTATTATAAACGATGAATCTTGTATTGGTTCCGGCAATACTGCTGTATAGATTCAAACCGTAATTGAAGTCATAGACGATATTATTCGCAACAACCCAAGTACCGCCAAGGTAAGCGCTATCCTTTCCGACACCAACAGAAGAAACGCCAGTATTGCCATTATTTTTTTTGACAATATTGTTTGTGATAGTAATTTCTCCATTGGTTACAACAGCACCGCTAGTGATCCCGGATCCGGATCCGCTACCGGTTTGGGCGTTGCTTACTTGTAACCCATCAATCTTTACGTATTCTTCGTTGATCCTGATTCCGGCAAAGTAATTAGTTGGTTCCAATCTATATTTTGTGTTATCCCACACTCCCCCATGTCTCGCCTCTGGCGCGGTATAGATCTTAATATATCTTGTCGCATCCGTTGTCCATCCATCAATAGTAACGGCTGTGGTATCCGGAGCTGTCCATACTCCTTCGATACGTGCTACCGCAACTTCATCACTTGCGGTAAGGTCTCGGTTTTCTGTAGCCTCCCACGCAGAAAGCGAGGTGTAACAATTAGAGTATCCGGTACAGTCTTGGCGGATGACACGGACTGATTCGGTAGCTGCAGAAGAGAGGTTAGGAATGAGGAAGAGGAGAACGAGAGGAAGAAGGCGCGCGAAGTGTTTGATGGACATGGAAATACGAATGATGATTAATTAGCAATAACAAGAAAATTACTCGGTAAGTGTCCCATCAAAATGCTCCTCATCTTTTTCCGCTTCTTCTTTTGTTGCGTGCACGACCCCATCACGATGATTTGCAGGAGCGTACACGGTATACAATTTCATTTCTTTGTCGGAAGACGTATTGATAATGTTGTGTTTTGTGCCTGCGGGTACCACAATAGCAAAACCACTTGAAATACTATGTTCAATGCCATTCAAAATGGTCTTTCCTTCACCTTCTTCCACTCTCAAAAACTGATCAAGCGCATGAACCTCTTCACCGATATCTTCGAGGGGTTTCAAGCTCATCACAACCAACTGACAATAAGGAGCCGTGTACAACACTTTGCGAAAATTATTATTCCCCACTGATTCTTGTTCTATATTTATTACGTAGCCATTCATATATTTGTGTATTAAATTATTATTCTATTATTATTTAGTATACACCCAATAGTAGTAAAAATATATCAAGAATTGCAAAAGCTCATGCTTCTGGTAGCATGATTTTATGAACACTGCACTCGGCCTTGAAAATCTCCTTACAGATAAAGGGTGGTGCACGGCGCTCGCCGAAGAGCTCCGCGCGCCATATTTTCAAGAAATTAAAAGGAGGATTGAGCAAGAGGTAAAACAAGGTGTGGCACTCTACCCCTTACAAAAAGAAATATTTAACGCATTTAACAGAACATCGTTTCACAATGTGAGGGTAGTAATCCTCGGACAAGATCCCTACCACAAAGAAGGACAGGCACATGGACTATCTTTCTCTGTACCAAAAGGAGTAATGCCACCACCATCACTGAAAAACATCTTAAAGGAACTAAAAAACGACCTCGATATTGAGATACCAAAAAATAGAGGGGACCTGAGCGGGTGGGCGGATCAGGGAGTATTTCTGCTCAACACCCTCCTTACAGTCCGCGCACACGAACCAGCATCACACCACAATATTGGGTGGGAAGAATTTACCGATGCGGTAATCAAGAAACTCTCAGACACCCACGAACACCTCGTTTTTATCTTGTGGGGAAAATATGCGGAACAAAAAAGAAATTTAATTGATGCGCAGAAGCACCTTGTTCTTGTTTCGGCACACCCTTCCCCATTCTCCGCACGTAAATTTTTTGGTGGGAAATACTTCTCGAAGACAAACGAGTATCTTCGCACACATCATAAAAAAGAAATTGCGTGGG
>CAYHML010000044.1:4129-6036 GCA_964357675.1 uncultured Candidatus Saccharibacteria bacterium
ATCATCGCGCCCTCATATTGATCGAGTGCTTTTGCAATAACGGGAAGATGGCGAAAGTTAATATGGTTTGTAGGTTCATCCAAAATAAGAAGTCCGGGGCGCTCGAGAACAAGACGTGCAAACGCCACGAGACCCTTTTGTCCTTCAGACAGTGCGCCAATCTTCGTACGAATAACGTCGTTCGTAATAAGAAAACTTGCCGCTACCGAGCGCATTCGTTCCTCGTCAAATTTTCCATCAACTGATTCTATTGCGTGTCTGAGTGACTCATACACTGACTCATCAAAATTGAGTGTTGAAAAATCTTGTCGATAATATCCAACGCGCACCCCTTCTGTTATGGTTGCACCCTCTGATGCACCATTAGCAATAGTCTCCAAAAGTGTAGATTTACCAATGCCGTTTGGCCCCGCAAGAAGCAAGTGGTGTTTTCGTTTAAGTGAAATCTTGGTGACGCGCTGTACGGGTGTGTGGTTTTTCAACATCGTGAACGATGAGAGGTGTAAAATCTCTCCCGTAATCTCGGGTTGTGCGGGAATAACAAACGGGCGAATAGTGCGATCCTCTTTACGAATATCGACTTTCTCTTCTTCCATTTCTTCTGCTTTTTCACGCATTCGTTTTGCTACCATACGCATCTGTCCACCCTTCATCGCAAAAAAGTTTGCTTTCTCTTTGTTTGCTTGAATCTCTTTCGCGAGAAGCGCGTTTTTTCTGTTTTCCTTTTCAATTTGAATACTAATCTGCTTTACCACATCAAAATAATTCCCCACATACTGTTCAATCTTACGCGTATGAATATTCAAATAGAGAACGCCTTCCGTGAACAAGTTAAGGAAGTCTGCGTCATGTGAAATAACAATGCACGTTTTTTTGTAATCTTTAAGAAAATCCGTCAGATGCGCAATACCCGCCTTGTCCAAATTATTTGTTGGTTCATCCAACAGCAACACGTCAGGGTTTTGAATGAGCGCAGAAGCAAGGAGGAGGCGCGCCTGTTGCCCACCAGAAAACGACTTGACGATACGGTCATGTATTTTAGTGTGACCTTTAAGGTTCACAATCTCGAGTACCTCATCAATCTTTGGATCAATATCGTACACCTTTTTCGGAAAACATTTTTCGAAAAATGCGCGCACGGTGAGGTCGAGCTCTCCACGCGGAATAACCTGACGCGACATTGCAATCGTTACACCATTTACAATATGAATGTTCCCGCTCTCCGGACGAAGGGTTTTAGTAATGAGTCCAAAAAGGGTAGATTTTCCTGCGCCGTTTTGCCCCATAAGGGTAAATTTAGAACCACGACGCACGGGGAAAGAAACCTCCTCAAGAATAGGTTTTGTTGGTCCGTACTCAAACGAGACATTTTCAAATCGAATAATAATATCCCCTCCTTGTGCCATATGTTTTAACACACTACCCTATTTCTCTTAAAATACCAAGGAACAAAATCTCTACGATCAACTTAAACAAATAATATTCATCTATATATTACTGATAGAAAATTCTTTGATTAACGCATCAATCATCCGTTCGTTACTAAATTCAATTATTTTTTTCTGCGCATTTTTTACTAAATTGCAAGCAAGCGTGTGGTCAGTAAATAGAGTATGCACCGTCTTTTGTATCAGTAGACGGTCATTATATGGCACAAAAAGACCATTGTCGCGATCGGTAATAATTTCACTATTTCCTCCCTCGGGAGTAGTAATAATGGGCGTTAAAAGTGCCATTACCTCAAGTAGCTGATGAGAAAAACCCTCATATGCAGTATTAAGAATAAAGACATCACTTGCTTTAATATATTCAAAAAGTTCCTTTTGTGGTTTCTTGCCCACAAGAGACACTGATTCACCGAGATGAAGTTCTTCAATCTTTTTCTTGAGACCTACATTCTCCGGACC
>CAYHML010000045.1:0-5957 GCA_964357675.1 uncultured Candidatus Saccharibacteria bacterium
AGTTAATCACTTCAATAGTACTCCATGGTACGATTCTTACATGAGGCAATGCGTAGATCTGTGGAAAAGCTGGGGATAACATTTTGTTGATATGTATAATAAAACGTGGCATAGTAAAAATTAATATTGATACCATGATGATGTTTTTACTGATAAAAAATTAAATTTAAAATCTTTTCTATAGGAAACATACGTTACAATTTGATAAAAGAAACATATCACTTTCTTTTCATCGATTCTTTGATACAATATATGTATGTTATTTCCTCGACGCGGTTTTGTTCTTACAAAAAATATTATTTTAATAACAGTTGCGAGTTTAATTGTTTTGACATTGAGTACAACGGTCGCTGTTATAAAATTTTCAAACAATACCATCGACAATACGTGTATTGGAGGAGTATGTCCCTCAGCGACAAGTACTATTACATTCCCTGAGCCGCCAAATTGGTCGCCTACTACACAATGTGGTGATGGCGTGTGTAACCCTAATGAAAAAGCAAATCCTAACGTGTGTCCTCAAGATTGCGCCGTAATTGAAAATGTTCCAACTCCTATCATTAATTCTTTTACTTCTACGCCTCTAAAAGCGACAGCAGGTCAGCCGGTAACGCTCTCGTGGTCATCAACATCAACATTTTGTGCTGCGGCGGGGAATGAGTCATCGTGGTTTGTGACGGGCGGTGCCTCTACTGGTTCGGTAGAAACAAGGGCACTTATGGTACCGACTACATTTATTCTTTCTTGTATGGCAGAGGATGGTGTTTCGATTACGAAAAGTGTTACGGTGGATGTCGTTCAACCGGTGGTGAAAGTTCCTATCATTATTATGAGTGCAAAACCAGAATCAATTGGCAAGGGCAAGACCGCTACCATTACGTGGTCGACGACGAACGCAACGTCGTGTACTGCATCGGGAGGGGGAACATCATCTACGTGGAAAGGTACGCGCCCTCTTAAGGGTTCGTATACCACACCACCACTTACGATAAGCCAATCATACACGCTTTCCTGTGCTGGTAATGGGAAAACTTCATTAAGAAAAGTAACGGTTTCTGTTGCTCAAGGTCCACAGATCACGTTTACAGCGACACCTGCAAAGGCATCTGCGGGAGAAAAAGTCACTCTTGCATGGCTCGCGCCAAACGCAACATCGTGTACGGCAGGAGGTGCTGGGGTGGATTGGGGATGGACAGGAAAGCTTTCGTCGAGTGGCGTACAGACAACTGCCACTCTCAAGGAAAGCCAAATGTTTTCTATTACGTGTGAAAATGGCGTCGGTGGAACAACTACGAAAGATGTTCAGGTTATTATTTCAGTACCGAAGCTCTCGCTGACCCTTATGCCTAGTGCTCAATCTGTCGGGTACGGCAAGGTCGCTACCATTAAATGGACTTCAGTTGGTACAACAAAATGTACAGGAACTGGTTTGTGGGCAGATAGTACGTTTGGCTTAAACGATACGAAATTTACTCAACCACTTACCAGCCCTTCAATTTTTGAAGTTACGTGTACAGGGGACGGTGGCACCACGATTACACAGAAAGCAACGGTGAATGTGACAGAGGCTACAAAGTGTTCGCTGGGCGGTATGGTTGTCCCTCACGGAACCTCGGTGACCGCATACCAATCAACAAGTGTTAAGTATGGCGCAGAATGTGTTTCCCAAACACGCACCTGTGCGAACGGCGTTCTCTCTGGCTCCTATATAAATGCAAGCTGTGCAGTGGTGGATGCGAAGGATTGCAGTTCTACTACGTTCGGTACGGTAAAAAGTGGTGCATCGGTGACCGCATATCAGGCGGCAAGCGCGAATATTGGAGAATGTGTTTCCGAGACACGTATGTGCACGGACGGTACACTCGCCGGAACCTATGTGAACGCAAGTTGTACGTTGCGTCCAGCGAAGTGGACAACGACAAAAAGCGTGCATTGCGTGGACAAGAAAGGTGCTCCAGAAGGGTGGGAGGGAACACCTACAACAACGGCGTGTGATACAGGAGCACATGCGTACGCCGATTTACCAGCAGAATCATGTACGTCTGTTTCGCGGGGACGCCAATGTTGGTATAGTGGGTGGAATAAAAAATGTGGAGATGTTACGACACAAACGACTTGTTACGCCACGGTCACTGAGCAGTACCCATAAAAAGGGACCAGCACCATTCCCTTGGAACCCGAACCCCAAGTGAAACCATATATCATATGCCATTATTTACTTACAAAGTACGTGAACTCTCGGGAAAAGAAGTCACTGGAGAGCAAGAATCCACTGACCGTTTTGCCCTTGCAACCGAGTTGCGTACGGCAGGGAAAACGGTTATTTCTGTTGAGGAGGCGAAAGGAGGTTTTTTGTTAAATATGGATGTCATTAACCGACTTCTTTCTCGGGTGAAGATGCATGACCTCATTGTTTTTGCACACAACCTGAGTGCAATGATGACCGCAGGTCTTTCGCTTTCGCGCGCGCTCTCTATTCTTGAAAGACAATCAAAAAATATTACGTTCAAAACAACGGTTCATTCCTTGAGTGAGGACGTTAGTCATGGCAACACGCTTTCTGACGGCATGGCGAAATTTCCCAAAGTTTTTTCCCCACTCTTTGTATCGATGGTACGCGCAGGAGAGGAATCAGGAAAACTCCCAGAATCACTCCTTATTGTGGGAGATCAGCTCGAGAAAAGTTACGCGCTCAAGAAAAAGATCAAGGGCGCGATGATCTATCCATCAGTGGTGCTTTCCGCGCTTGTACTTATTGGTATCCTCATGTTCATCTACGTAGTTCCGACGCTCTCTGCAACATTCAAAGAGCTCAATGTTGCGTTACCCCTTAGCACCAAGATCATTATGGGAATCTCGGATTTTCTTGCGAATCATTATATCGCGGGGGCTGGTATTATTGTAGCTACGGTCTTTGCAATTATAGGAATCCTTCGTACTAAGAAGGGTCATCGTGCATTTGAGTACATGCTTTTTTATCTGCCTGTTGTGAAAAGTTTGGTCCGACAATCAAATGCTGCACGTACGACACGTACGCTTTCCTCGCTTCTTTCATCGGGGGTTGATATGGTTGAATCTATCACTATTACAAAAGATGTTCTTCAAAATACATACTACAAGGATGTAATGGCTATTGCCGTTGAGCGCGTGCAGAAGGGTATCCCACTTTCGTCAGTTTTTGCAGAGCATGAAAAAATCTACCCACTTCTTGTAGGAGAGATGATCGAGGTTGGTGAGGAGACAGGACGACTTTCTGAGATGCTTCTCAATGTCGCAGTTTTTTACGAGGATGAGGTAGATTCTGCTACGAAAAATATGTCCACCATTATTGAACCGCTTCTTATGGTAGTTATCGGCGCATCGGTTGGTTTTTTTGCAATATCGATGATTACACCGATGTATTCAGTGATGACCAATCTCTAAAACGAAAAGCTGAAAACGAAAAAAGAAAAACGACGAATAAAAATTCAAAAATGACGATCATCTCTGTAAAATCTCACGGTTTCACTCTCCTCGAGCTCATCATCGTGGTCGGCATATTGGGACTGCTCCTTGCCGTCATTATGCCGTCCTTCTTGAATTTTAGGAGGAATAGTATTTTAAGTACTGAAACGCAGAATGTGATTACTCTTGTGAATAAGGCGCGTTTATCCTCGATGTCTTCAAAGGAGGATTTTCAATATGGGGTACATTTCGAGGCTGACAAAGTCGTCTTATTTCAGGGGGATACCTATGTTGCAGGTGCGGGAACAAATGAGGAGTTAATTCTCAATACTGCGCTCACCCTTTCTTCTGTAGTGGTAAATGGTGGAGGGGCAGAAGTTGTTTTCCAGAAGGTGACAGGTGCCACAAACCAGAACGCCACGACAACGCTTCTTGTGGTTGGGGGAACAGCGAGCACGACCATCGTGGTGTTCCCTTCGGGAATATCAACGCGAAATTAATAGCTAGGGTTTGCCTGCACGCGGTGATATACTTTTATATAATATGAGCACCTTTGTTTCAATACAAAAAATGAGAGGGTTTGGACTTGTGGAGATGCTTGTTGGCGCTACGGTGCTCTCGGTATCCCTTTTAGGAATCTCATCCTTTTTCCAAAAAACACTCGAGGTGAGTAGTCTTACCCAATCTGCGGTGCAGGGCGATTATCTCCTCGAAGAAGGAGTAGAAGCAATAAAGCTCTTTCGTGATGCTGGGTATGCGAACAACATCGCAAAACTTTCAACTACCACCCCGACGTATCTCACGTGGAATGGTACCAGTTGGGCAACGAGTAGCGCAAATGTCTTTATTGATGGAAGGTTTGAGCGAAAAATTATGGTTAATGAAGTACTGCGAAATGCAAGTGAGGATATTTCGGAAACAGGGACACTCGATTCCAACTCGAGACTTGTTGCGGTGAGTGTCGCGTGGAATGTAAAGGGGGCGACCACAACGAGAACTATTCAAACGTACATCACCAACATATTCAATAACTAAGATGCGCATCATTAGAACCAAGAAATCCGGGTTTACTCTCGTTGAAATGATCATTTACGTTGCTTTTTTTGCGATACTTTCCGTTCTTGCGACGGAAGCTCTTATGGTCGTTATGAAATCATTTTACACACTTCGCCTCACGCAAAATATCAATCAGTCAGCAACGACGGCACTTGAACGTATGAGTCGCGAGGTTCGCAACGCCTATGACATTGATACCGTAGGAAGTACGTTCAATACCAATCCCGGATATCTCACCTTGAGAACAAAAGACGCCAGTGGCGCAAACACAACAATAGAATTCTTTGTGAGTGGAAATCAAATAAAAATGAAAGAAGGCGGTGTTGATAAGGGATTCCTTGTGTCAAAAAGTACCACAGTTACGAACTTGGTCTTCAGGCAAATTACCACAGCGAATTCAAAAGCAATAAAGATAGAAATGTCCCTTTATGATACGCACGGCGTATTGTCTCGGGATGCGGTTTTTTATGATACGATAGTATTGCGAGGTTCTACACATTAATTTATTATTATGAAATATTTATCACACAAAAGAGGAGCAGCTATTATAACGGCGGTTATGTTTTTTGTCATTATCTCAATAACGTTTGCGCTCGGACTTTCGACGCCTGTTGTGCGTGAATATGTGACCTCGCGTGACTTTGAGAAATCAAAAGGTGCGTACTATCTTTCTGAATCTGGGCACGAGGATGCGTTGTATCGCCTTAAGAATGGAAAACAGATAAGTGGCGAAGAAGTTCTCGTGCTCGGAGGAAATACTGCCACCACTACTATTACCAACGTAAGTGGCTATGAAAAATTTATAAGCTCCCTCGGTGATATTTTTAAAAATACACGTCGTGTAAAATCAACGCTCACGACCTCGGTGGGGGAATCGTTTAGTTTTGGCGTTCACGCGGGGGAAGGAGGGGTGCTCTTGCAAAATAGCTCTACCATTACGGGAAATCTTTTTTCTGCAGGGCCTGTTATTGGTTCAAATAATTTAGTGAGCGGTACCGTTATTTCTTCAGGAACCACGGGGCTCAATGGCTCAATTACAGGTGTACAAAATCAGGGAGGGAGCTCTATGTATGCGGGAACGATCAGCAATTCAACTATTGCGGGAAACGCATACTGCAATACAATCTCTGGCTCCTCAACTTCAACTTGTAAAACACTTACGCTCCAACCGGCACAATCATTCCCTATTTCAGCAGCTGATATTGCAAATTTTGAAGCTGCAGCGCTTGCGGGGGGTACGGTAACGTGTACGGGTGGAAAGTATGAGCTTACTTCAAATACCACGCTGGGTCCCGCAAAAATCCCATGTGATTTTACCATTACAGGGACAGGTACGGGTGGTGGTCCCGTGATTACTCTCGGTGGCCCTCTTTGGGTAACTGGTAATATTAAAATCAGAAATCACGTGACGGTGCGCGTTGACCCAGTACTTGTCGGGCAAAGTGTTGTGATGATCG
>CAYHML010000046.1:0-5924 GCA_964357675.1 uncultured Candidatus Saccharibacteria bacterium
ACGAAGCTTCACCCCCTCTCCGCGTTCGCCATAGTTCGCGATATGCGGATCTTCCTGGGGTGAATACCACACGCCGTCCCCACCAAGATCTTCAACGACAACAAAGTTATGTTTCTTTACGTGTGCTTCAATAGCGTACCCGATGTCTCCTACGGTTTTCCCTACACGTGCTTCATTAATACCCACAATAAGGGCGCCTTCGGTGGCCTGAATAAGCTTTTTTGCAGACGTATCTATCGCACCAACAGGAACTGTAATCGCCATATCTACGAAAAATCCCCGATAACTCATACCGAGATCGATACCAATAATATCACCTTCATTGAGAATCTTTTCGCCCGCAATACCATGCACCACCTCATCGTTCACTGATACACAGAGCGTCCCTGGGTATGCGTGGTGCGCGCCCTCGGGCGTATAGTTTTTAAACGCAGGGACACCGCCACATTCTTCTATAAGTTTTTCTGCAAGGATGTCAAGCGGACCCGTAGAAACACCCGGCACGATCTTGTCTTTTACGGCATACAAAATACGCGCGAGGTGTTTACCTCCCTCACGCAAAAGTGCAATCTCTTCTGGAGTTTTTATCATTCCGTGTTTCATAAAATAACAGAGTTCGATACAAACACACCCGCATCACCCTGTTCCCTATTTCTCACTCATCAAATGCGCTACGATTTCTTGATGCACATCTTCAGGCGCTTGCTCTCCATTGATTTCAAGAAAACGGTACGCTGAGTCCTCGCGGTAAAAATCAACTGCGGGAACCACGTCTTTTTCATACCATGCAAATCGTCGCAAGATAGCATCAGAGTCAACATCATCAGCTCGTCCACGACTCCTCAATCGCTTTTCTGCCACCTCGCGAGAAATATCTAAGTAAATCACCGTAGGACGTATCCTCTCGTAAAAAGGAAGTGCCGTATGAAGCATTTTTGCCTCCCAGAGCGAACGAGGTGTACCATCGAAAATCAGATGTTCTCCCCCTTTAACTTTCTCAATAAAATTATTTGCCCATATCCATACGGCGAGGAAATCAGGCTGACGCTCACCTTTCACAATAGTACCTCGCGCACGATCCCATGTGTATCCACCACTTTGCATATACTTTCTGAAATATTGTCCGGTCTCAAAATAGATAATGGGAACATTGGGAGTTTTTTCATCAAGAAATTTTTGGAGAAGTGCTGACTGAACCCCTTTGCCCGCACCAGAGCGTCCAATAAAGATGATTGTTTGTAAGTCCATACTGCTCAGCTTACTAGCTTTTAACCTTTAGAGCAAGGGACGAAAAAAGGGAGCTTCTGCTCCCTTTTTTCGTCCCTTTCGAGCAACATAATGATTTAGTATTCCCTCATTGAAACCTGCGCATCTACTTTCTTAACAAGTTCAAGGATTACCGACACCACGATAAGGAGTCCTGTTCCACCAACGGCAAGCGATTGCACATTCGTAATCTCCTGCATAATGAGTGGCAACACCGCGATAATACCAAGGAATACGGCACCTACGAGGGTGAGACGTGTCAAAATCCTTGCGAGGTATTCTGAAGTATGTGTTCCAGGGCGAATACCTGGTACAAATGCACCATTCTTTTGAAGGTTGGTAGCGATTGCATCAGGATCAAACGTAATAGCAGTATAAAAATACGTAAAAATAAACACGAGCACGAAATACAAAATGCCGTTTACCCAAATGTTTGCGAGTCCATCTTTGATAAACGTTGCAATGACCTGCACAGATTCATTCCCCAGAGAAGCAAGCGCATTCGCGATAACATTAGGGAAAATGAGTATTGAAAGCGCAAAGATGATAGGGATAACACCTGCCTGATTAACACGAAGTGGCAGATACGTTGTTCCGCCCGCGGTTGTTCTTCCGCCACGCGACTGTTTTGCATAGGTAACAGGAACAGGACGCTCAGCTTCGGTGATATACACTACCGCAAGCACAATTAAAAGGATGGCGACAAGAGCGCCGAGGTATAAAGGAATCTGTGACACATCAAATGTAAAGACAAGTTGTCCTAATGTGGTAGGGAGTTGTGCAATGATACCTGCAAAGATAATGAGTGAAACACCATTTCCAATACCGAACTCTGAAATAAGCTCGCCAATCCACATAAGGAAGAGTGAACCTCCTACGACGATTGAAACATTAATTAAGTAATCAAGTGGCGTGAGTGCAGGAAGAATTCCTTGTGAGCTTAGGTACGCAAGAAGTCCGTACCCTTGCGTAATAGCGAGTGGAACTGAGAGCAAACGTGAATATTGTGTAAATTTACGGCGGCCCAATTCCCCTTCTTCATTGTGCATCGCCTTGAATTTTGGCGACATCATCGTAAGGAGTTGCATAATAATTGACGCGGTGATGTAGGGTCCGACGCCAAGCAACACCAGAGAAACAGAGGAAAGGCCACCTCCCGTCAAAAGATTGAGGAACCCGAGTGCCTGATTCTGAGAAATAAGCGCGGTGAGATTTTGTCCTAGCGCAGCTGGAATTGGAATGTTCGCAAAAAAGCGGAAAACAACAAGCGCACCAAGAACAAAGAGTACTCGGTTTCTGAGCGTCGCATCTCCGATAATAAGTTTTAATTTTTGGACAAGAGTTGTCATATATGACTACTTTACCGTACCTCCCAATTTTTCAATTGCGTTCTTTGCACCTTCTGAAACGGCACAACCGCGTACCGTGAGCTTCTTATCAACCGTACCACGTACGAGAATTTTTACCTCAGGAATTTTGTTACCACTCTTTTTAATAAGTTCTTTTTCGAGAAGTGCCTTTGGAGTTACACGTTCGCCTGCTTCAAATGAAGCACTGAGCACATCGAGGTAGATTGTAGCGGTATGAGCGTATGGTGTACTGAAACGATTGACCGACACACCTTCACCACGGCGCTTAGGAAGTTTTTTGATAACATCGCGGATAGCAGGACGGATGCGATGACCTGCGCGTGCTTTCTGTCCTTTGGTTCCACGACCAGCAGTTTTACCGCGCTTTCCGCCACGACCAACAACCTTCTTGGTCTTAAACTGTGTCTTTGATGTTACTTCATGAATTTGCATAGTAGTATAAAAGTTGAGTGTCAATAAAATCTCTAAGAATATTATGCAGTCTTAACTGGTCTCTTTGTCTGGATCTGTTCAAGCGCCTTAACCGCTGCGCGCGCATTGTTCAATTTGTTTTTTGAACCAGAAAGAATCTTTGCGCTTACATTTTTGATGCCCGCAAGTTCGAGTACGTTACGTACCGAACTTCCTGCAACCATACCACGGCCAGGTGCTGGCATAATCATTACGCATGCGCTTGCTTCTTTTGCCTCAACACGATGAGGAATGGACATTTCGTTCGTAAGACGCACCTTGATCATATTTTTCTTTGCGTTCTTTGTTGCCTTTTCAACAGCAAGTGAAGTATCTGCAGCCTTGCCGATACCCACACCAACAGAACCCTTGCGATTTCCTGCAACGAGTGCTACAGAAAATGAGAAACGGCGACCACCAGACACCACGCGGGTTACGCGTCTAATCTGAATGAGCTTGCTGTCGTATTCAGGACGAACACGTTCGAAAGAACCACCACGCGAGCCACCTTTACGAGGAGCGCCACCGCGAGCACCTGGACGAGCTGGTCCACCAGAGCGTGCGCCACCGCGAGGAGCACCGCTACGAGGGCCACCAAAAGAACGAGGGCTTGATGTACCACGCTGAGGAGCAACTGTTTGGTTTGGTGTATTCTGTTGTGTCGTAGTTTCTGTCATAAAAAATTATATAAAAGTTAGAACACGAGACCGCCTTCACGTGCGCCTTCAGCAAAGGAGCGGACGCGTCCTGTGTAAATAAATCCGCCACGATCAAAGACAACGCTCGCTATTCCTTTTGCTTTTGCACTTTTTGCAAGTGCTTCACCAGCGAGGCGTGCGCGCTCGGTCTTGGTCTTGCCCTTTACGCCCATATCAGAACTTGCGACAAGTGTTGCGCCTTTCTTGTCATCAATAATCTGCGCATAGACGTAGTTGAGTGATTTGAAAATAGCAAGACGAGGACGCTCTGCGGTACCAGAGACCTTTGCGCGGATACGGCGATGGCGACGGAGACGTTGTTCGTTTTTTGAAAGTTTAATAGTCATGGTTTATAAATGTATTATTACGCGGACTTCTTACCCTGCTTGCGACGAACGACTTCGTCAGAGTAACGAATACCTTTACCCTTGTATGGTTCTGGCTTTTTATATGAACGAATTACTGCAGCAAAATGTCCCACTGACTCCTTGTTTGAAGATGAGAGAGTAATGGTGTTCTTTTCTACCACCACTTTCACATCCTTAGGGATCTCAAGAGGAACTTTGTGTGAAAATCCCAAACTGAAGACCAAGGTACTTCCCTGCATTTCAACCTTGTATCCAACACCTTCAATAAGAAGTTTCTTCTCAAATGCCTTGATTACACCGTTTACCATATTGAGAACATGTGAAGCGTAGGTACCCCAAAGTGCACGTGATTCTTTTGAATTATTCTTAGGGACAAACGATACCTCAGAACCATCGATTTTGATCTCTACTGAACCGGGAAAATCACGCGTAAGTTCGCCCAAAGGACCTTTTACGGTAACGGTTGTTCCATTCTGTGTGACGGTAGCTCCCGTCGGGATATTTACTCCTTTTTTTCCAAGTCGTGACATAATATTACCAGATTTTAAATAAAGCCTCACCGCCGACCTGTGCCTTTCTTGCCTCCTCTCCTGACATAATCCCTTTTGAGGTTGAGAGTACCATCAAACCAAAACTATGCTTAACTGGTTTGATCTCTGACGCCTTTATATATGAACGGAGTGATGGCTTTGACATACGAGCAACTTCGACGACACGTGGCTTCTTGCCATCGTACGCAATGCCAATTTCGAGTGTCTTTGCAATTTTTTTCCCCTTCTTTGCATACGAAGCAATGTATCCGTGTTTAAAAAGCACTGAAGCAATTTCCTCCTTCATCTTCGAAAAAGGTACTGAAGAAAAGCTCTTGCTGGCGTTTCCTGCATTTTTGATACCAATAAGCATGTTTGAGATATGATCCATATTTTTTTACTACTGTAATTCTAGGAGCAATGTGCGATGAAATATTTTGAAACTATATTCTTCTCTATTTATCGCTCATAAGCTTTACCATGACGACTTCTTAATTCCAGGAACTTTACCTTCATTAGCAAGTTCACGGAAACAAATGCGACAAAGATCGAAATCGCGCATATAGCCGTGACGACGGCCACATTTAAAGCAACGACGTACGATACGTGAGCTAAATTTTGGTTTACGCTCTGAGCGTGCAATTGTTGATGTTTTTGCCATAAGTAAACAGTGTTTGCGGTAAAGAATGTTCAAAGAAATTCTTACATCGAGCCTTACCAGCTCACCACCTAACGAATAGTTCTGCCTAATATCGCGCGTTAATTCTTTTTAGGCCAAATACCCTTGAACCAAAAAGGAGAAACACGGATTGAAGCAGAATCACTGATCTATTCAACCAGTACGAGCATCCTAGCATATAGAAGAATAAAGTCAACATACAGGCAATATTTTTGCCCTACAAGATGACAATATTAAGCCTTACAAGAAGGGAAACTCGTGTGCTTCTCTTCTCTTTCCCCACCTCCCCTACCTCCCCTCCAACTTCCCCCTCGTCAATGGCCCTACATACCCCGAGGTAGGAGAGATGTTGTATTTCTTCTGGTACTTAACCACCGCAGCTTTCGTTGCTGGGCCGAAGTACGTCGTTTCGTTCCCCGGAGAACCGGAACCGGTTACGGCAATCCTTGTAGCAATATCCGTGTTGAGTAGCTGTTGGAGTTTCTTCACATCTTCACCCTTGGAACCGATGGTGAGGTTACGGTAGAAGGTGGAGGAAGAAGTCGTGGAACCATAGAGAGCGT
>CAYHML010000047.1:0-5889 GCA_964357675.1 uncultured Candidatus Saccharibacteria bacterium
TGATCACTTCGACGAATATCTAAATCACCTGCCGCGCTCATTTTTTCAATTGTTCTATCCGTACCGTTGTTGTTTGTAGATATGACATCAAGGATTATGACAAATATATTATATAATCTCAGCGCGCCCGAAGGGCGTGCTTTTGTGTTGTGTGGATAATTATTCTTTGTTGCAGTTGCGAAAAGTTGTATACTTGCGATATGGAATCAGAAAATAATGACAAGCACATTATGCGCAATGCGCTCATTTTTTCAATAACTATTATGCTCTGTGTTGGTGGATATTTTTATTACACGCAGTTTGTGCAAAAAGAATTACAAATTACGGATGAGCCGAAAAAAACTGAATATGGTACCGTTGCACCACAGGATTTCCCTCAAGATTTTCTTTCCGAGGTGAATACGCCACTTGAGCAGAGTTATATGCTTGAATACCCAAGCCAAAAACAGCAAACCATTGTTTTTGAATCAACTAAGTCGCTCGAAGAAAATCAAAGAATATATACAGAATATTTACATAATAATGGTTGGAGTATAACTACAAATTCTTTTGATGAAAAAACAATATTTTTTTATGCCATCAAAGAGTCTACCGAGTTGAGCATTCTCGTTTTCTTTGACGAAAGTGTAGCTAAAAATAAGGTAAGTATTAGTGTGCTCGATACATCAAATAATATATGATGAATTATTTAAAATATTTCTTCTTTATTGTAGGTATCGTTATGTCTTTTCTTGTCTTATCGTCCAGTGCCTCTGCCGGGGGTTCTTGTTTTGCAACTAGTCCAACAACTGCATCTTTCCAATTGACAGGGTGTCCTAATCCAGGGCACGGGGCATTGTATTTTATCGACAGCCCCTTTTGGTGGTCCTATACAATTAAGTCTTCATATGCTTTTTGTAACAGTAGTGGATCTGCAAGCGGACTATCTCCGGGTACCTGGTATAATTTTAGTGGTTTTGATAGTAACAATCTACCACGCGGTTCGTGTAGTTTGACTACTCCTGCGCTAGTTCCTCCACCGCCAACAACAGGAACCGTTAGGATTACACCTAATATAGCTTCTGCACCGTGGACATTAACTGGTCCATTGACAAATCAGTCTGGGACAGGGTCTGTTAATCTTACCAATAAAAATATAGGGACATATAATATTACATTCAATCCCGTTGCAGGATATACATCAACAGGATTGAATCCACAATCGTTATTATTGACAGCCGGTGGAACAATCACGTTTTCTAGAACGTATACACCTATTGGATCATCGGTTCTGACAATATCAAAAATTGGCACAGGATCCGGGACTGTAACTTCTTCTCCAGCAGGGATAAATTGCGGACCTAGCTGTATGGCGCCATTTACTGATGGTTCGTACGTAACATTTACCGCTACTCCTGCTCCTGGTTCCGTTTTTGATGGTTGGTATCGGGATAATACAATGACTTGGTTTGTTGGTTATTATGATAGAAATGGTGTTCTGTTGCCAGACACTAATTGTAATACGGGCACAAGTTGCACGTGGGGTGGCGTTGGTGCTCCTGTTACCTTTTATCCTAAATTTACTTCTTCGTTCAGTGTCCCAACTCTCAGAACACTTATTCCAACTTCAATTACCTCTTCTTCGGCATTAT
Organism: uncultured Candidatus Saccharibacteria bacterium; assembly: GCA_964357675.1. Classification (GTDB taxonomy): domain Bacteria; phylum Patescibacteriota; class Minisyncoccia; order Phycocordibacterales; family UBA1550; genus UBA1550. The sequence continues at coordinate 1,632 of CAYHML010000047.1, forward strand.
TAGGTTTTTCCTTTAGTATCACCGGCGGGGCACCTATAACTGCAAAAGGGTTATGTTGGGGAACTACCAACAACCCAATCACAAATTGTAATGATTATGGACCTGGAAGTGGTGCTCCTGGTGAGTGGGGTGGTGTAATTACAGGAATGCCATCAGGAACACTGATCTACTTCCGTGCCTACGGAACAAATATCGCAGGTACGGGGTGGTCGGTTCCCTCAATGAGTTTTACCACCTTGAGTGCCCCAACGATAGATCTTACGGCCTCTGCTGTTACACCAGCTACTGCTATTATGGGTGCCCCAACTTCCTTTTCTTCGACCATTAGCAATACAGGAACTTCGGGGACAGGTGCGTCTTTTACCAGTCTTTTCCAATTTGATGATGCTGATCATTCTGTTGTTTTTGCTTCTCAAAATTCACCTACACCAGCAATTTCTGCGGGGGGTACGGCAAATATTTCGACCTCGTACACATTTCCGAGTACTGGGACATGGTACGTGCGTGCGTGCGCTGACAATAATACTGCGTTTGTGGGAACGATTGCTGAATTACCACCAGTAAATGAGGGAAACAACTGTGGTGCATGGACGCCAGTCACGGTAAGTGCGACGACCGGGACACTCACTACTCCTAACTGCACTATTTCTACCGGCTTGAGTTCTTGTAATTCGACGGTTTTGTGGTCTATCACTAATCCTGTTGCCCCTAATAGTGTACGACAGAATGGTATTAGCTTCTCTCCTGCTTCAAGTGGAAGTATGCCCCGAACGCTTTCGTATAGTGGTCCTAATAACTTCACACTTCGTAGTAATGGTATGACACTTGCTACTAATAATCCGACTGCATCGTGTATTCTAGGAACTTCGTGGAACGGTAGTGCGTGCGTTGCTCCCGTTTATTCATGTACTGGAATGACCCCACTAAATGCGACGATTTATGCAGGGGCTAATACGACAGGACTCGTTGCGAATACATCAAAAACTTACAACATCACTAATACGGCGACAAAATGCGAATTTTCATGCAATGTAGGATTTTCTTGGAATGGCACAAGTTGCGGAGCGTCAAGTTGTGGAAATACTTTTTGTGACGGCACAGAAACACTTCTTACGTGTCCACAAGATTGCAAGGCAAAAGTGAGACAGTTTTAGAACACGAAACAGAACATTCAGCGCGCCCGAAGGGCGCGCTGAATGTTCTGTTTCGTGTTCTGCTCGGTTGTGCTATGCTAGCCGTATGTCTATAGAAATCAAGGATGTAGAGCACCTCGCGAACCTCGCACGCATAGCAATTTCAGATAGTGAAAAAGAGGACCTCAAAAACGACCTCGAGGAGATTTTGTCGTTCGTTTCGCAGATCAAGGAAGCTTCAGTGGAGACCCTAACACCTAATGTCGGAACGCATTACAATGTGATGCGTGATGACGAGAACCATCACGAGGGAGAAATTTTTAGTGAAGACCTCCTCTCCTCAGCTCCTTCTCGCAAGGGAAATCATATCGTAGTAAAGAAAATTATGTAATGATGAACATCAAGGAACTTACGATTGTCGAAGCACACGAACTGCTCGTTTCAAAAAAAATGAGCGTGCGTGAGCTCGTGGAAGCGGTCGTGTCGGTAGCAAATGAAACACGTGACCTCAATGCGTACCTTGAGATTTTTAATGACATCAAGGACGACATCGAGCGCGCCCAGCAGAAAATTGATAACGGTACTGCGACATCTCTTACGGGAATTCCTCTTGCAATGAAGGATAATATTTTAATAAAAGGCAGAATCGCAAGAGCATCATCGAAACTGCTTGAACAATACCGTGCGCCGTATGATGCGTTTGTGACAAAAAAACTTCGTGATGAAGGCGCAATCTTTGTCGGTCGTACTAACATGGATGAGTTTGCAATGGGTGGTTCAACAGAAAACTCAGCGTTCGGCGCGACAAAAAATCCTCATGATGTAGCACGGGTTCCGGGCGGTTCGTCTGGCGGTTCGGCTGCAGTGCTCGCCGTGGGCGCAGCACTTGGTTCCTTTGGTTCTGACACAGGCGGTTCCTTCCGCCAACCAGCAGCGTTTTGTGGTGTCGTGGGGCTTAAGCCAACATATGGCACAGTATCACGTTCAGGCCTCATTGCTATGGCGAGCTCTCTTGATCAAATTGGTCCTTTTGCAAAAACGGTTGAAGATGCAGAAATTATCTTCAATGCAATTTCTGGTCATGACCCAATGGACAGCACCTCTATCCCTAATTCCACTTGGAGGTCGAACCTCCAAGTGGTGCAAAAAAAGCCAAAAGTAATCGGGGTACCGTTCAGTTTTGTGCGCGGGGAAGGGGTAGACCCACGAGTGCTCAAAAATTTTGAAGAATCACTTGAAAAAATGAAGAATGCAGGATATGAAGTACGCGATGTCTCACTTCCTTCTCTTGCGTACGGGCTTTCTGTGTACTACATCCTTATGCCAGCAGAGGTTTCTTCCAATCTTGCGCGATTTGATGGCGTGCGGTATGGCTACCACAAAGACGGCGCAAATCTTCTTGAGGACTATTTACAGTCGCGTGGTGAGGGGTTTGGGCGTGAAGTACGACGACGTATTCTTTTAGGAACCTACGTTCTTTCATCTGGATATTATGATGCATACTATGGTCGCGCGTGTGCCGTGCGTGAAATTTTGCGTCGAGACCTCGCGCGTGTTTTTACCGAGGTGGATATTATCGCAACGCCAACGACACCGACACCAGCATTCAAGCTTGGAGAGAAAACGAGCGATCCACTCCAGATGAATCTCGCTGATATTTTTACCGTACCAGTAAACATTGCTGGTGTTCCCGCAATCTCAGTACCTTCCGGTTTTGCTGATGAGGGTGGTTCAAAACTTCCGTTAGGTATTCAATTCATCGCTCCTCATTTTTGTGAAGAGGCGCTTTTTGAAGCAGGGAAAGCTCTTGAACGCATAGTAAAAAATTAAATTTAAAGAACGGTATGAAAGATTTTTTTAAATGGGATGAAGTAACCAAGGCGCTCGTAGTCGTGGTGGGGATGATGCTTGTGGTGTATGTTGCCAATAATTTTACTTCGGTAACTCTTGGAACCATTAATGAAGCAGTTAGTTCGGGAGCTATATTCCAAGATATATACGTTTTTGTTAACAGTATTATAAGTTCATTTCTCCCCACACGGAGTTCGTTTGCAGGACTAGAAATCTTTCTTTCACTCGTAGCACTCGTCCTGTTTGGATTTTCAATATGGTTTGGACTTCGTGCGGGAGATGTGCATCACGAGGAAGATGAAAAGTACGCGCCACTTCACATCGAAGAGATTGAAGCAAAAGAAAAGATGGTGCAGTGGCAAGTAGTGTTGAACCACATTAACTCTGAATCTCCTGCCGAGTGGAAACTCGCTATCCTCGAAGCCGACAATATGCTTGATAGTATTCTTGAGTCAGAGGGGTATCGAGGAGAAACGATAGGGGAGAAGCTTAAAGTGGTAGATCCTGGTGATTTGGCGTCGTACAACGAGGCGTGGGAAGCGCACAAGGTACGTAACCAGATTGCGCACGAAGGAGCCGCAACGATGGATTTTTCAAAGAAAATGGCACGCGATACTATTATGAAGTTTGAAAAAGTATTTAAAGAACTTGGGTATATATAAAACAGAAAAGCCGGCGTATACGCCGGCTTTTCTGTTTAAATGTTGCGGGGGCCCGAATCGAACGGACGTCCTCAGGTTATGGGCCTGATGAGATACCTCTTCTCCACCCCGCTATATAATTTTTTAGGTTTTGTTTCTAAAGGATTTACGTTACCCATAACCTCGGCCATGGGCACTATCGGTTCCTCTTGGAGATACCTCTTCTCCACCCCGCTATGTAATTGTAAGATGAGGTATTATTTCTGAAGGATTTACGTTGCCCATAACCTCGGCTATAGGCGCTGCTGGTTCCTCTTGGAGATACCTCTTCTCTATCCCATTATACCTTCCTTTAACAAAAAACACCCTTAGGTGTTTGTCTATATACTATACCACCTATATAAAATTTTGCAATATGGCGGAAATATGGTAGTTTTGTGTAGTTAGGCGGGTTGCGAGATTGTCGACGTAGCTCAGTTGGTTAGAGCATGGCACTCATAAAGCCAAGGTCGGTGGTTCGATCCCACCCGTCGACACCCTGTTACCAAACAGAGAGAAATTTGGTATATTGTCATCAATTGCGGCTGTAGCTCAACGGTAGAGCGCTCGCCTGTCACGTGAGAGGTCGTGGGG
>CAYHML010000048.1:0-5838 GCA_964357675.1 uncultured Candidatus Saccharibacteria bacterium
TGAAATGTGGTTTTCTTGGGCGACTCACCATCAAGAGGACGGGGTTGTTTGGAAAAAATAGTTATGGACAAAAATAAAAACAAATTAATATTCATATACAATGCTGATTCGTCGGTGTTTGCTCAAGTTTCTGACGCTATTAAAAAAATAGCTGCCCCGAATAAATATGAGTGCAATCTTTGCATGGTTACGTATGGGACAGTTTCAATGAAAGATGAGTGGAAAGAGTTTCTAGGCACCTTATTATTTGAAAAAGAATTTCTACACAGAGATGAATTTCGCGAAAAATATCCTGAGTCGAAAGAGGAAAAATTGCCAGCAATATTTGTCTCCAAAAACAATATCCTCAATCTTCTCATCTCATCTGAGGAGATAAACAGACAAAGAAGCGTTACCGATTTAAAAAATATTATTAGTGCTAAAATTAAATTACTATGAACAAGAATGTTATTATTGCCGGTTTAGTATCAAGTATTGCAATGGCCATGATGGAGATGGTGTATGAGGGCTTGCTCGGTGTCGGCTTTTGGTCTGCTCCTGTATTTATTGCGGCAACTGTTTTGCGCAACCTTCAGGTCGTCGCTCTGCCTGTCGTATTTACTCTCGTCCCTGTGGTACTCGGCATGATGGGACACATGATGAATTCCGTCGCTCTTTCGTTCGCATTTGTGGCTCTTTTTGGGCGTTCTCTACATTCTCCACTTTCTGGCGCTATCGTTGGAACGCTGTATGCACTCGCAGTATTTCTAATGATGTGGTTTATAATTTTGCCATTTATCAATCCTGTAATGCTCAACCTTAATCCCGTCGTATTCGCTCTCTCCCACATGATTTGGGGTGCCGTACTCGGAGCGATGGTGGCTCGCCCTGCATCTCAATAAAATTATGGACAAAAACTACTGCACTATACACTGGCGTCCATCTTCCGAGGTCGATTGGGAGACGTAAATTATTAATTAGTAACTAAACAAAAAATATGAACAAAGAATATAAAGCTGAAAGCGAAGAAGTTTCTTCTAATAATGTATGTGTGGCATGTGAGACAGGCAAGGGAGAACACACTCATGAGTCAATGGACAAGAAACATGAAAATAAGTGCGAGAGTTGCGGTCACGAACATAAAGAAGATGGAAAGTGTGATTGCGGGTGTGGAATGTAATGGAGCATACTCACCCGAAAATACCGATACTAGAATATAACTACATTACTGACGGTATCTATATTGGCACCAATCAGTGCTGTGTTGTAGGTCTTGCCGATGTACTCAAAAAAGAACACATCACCGCCGATATTTCTTTGGAAGAAGACCGTATCGATATTCCGTTTGGAGTCGATATGTATGTTTGGATACCGGTAATTGATGAAATGGCTCCAACTCAGGACCAACTCTCTTTTGGTGCAGAATCAATCGAAAAACTCGTATCTCAAAACAGAAAGATCTATGTGCACTGCAGAAATGGGCATGGCCGTGCTCCTACACTTGTGTCGGCTTATTTGATCCAAAAAGGATTTGATCCTGCAAAAGCTGTCGAATTCGTTGCGTCAAAAAGGCCGAGTGTGCATCTGCATCAATCACAAACAGATGCTCTTGAGAAGTATCACAAGAATTTTAACAAATAATAAGTGTCTTTACTGAAAAAGGGTGTGGCGGAAGCCGCACCTTTTTCAGCAAAATACTCTGGCGGTCGTGCGCCAATGCCCCGTCTGTTTTGCGGCGAGGGTGGAACGGACTCGTTTTACGAGGCGAAAGAGACAAGTAGAGTTGTCCACCCCGGTAATATTAAGTACACACGGTGCTCAACTACAGTGCTACACTTTACATTATATGAACATCATGGAATTTTACGTGGGAAATAAAAAAATTGTGTGGGTGGTTGGAGTGGCAGCCGTTCTCGGTAGCGTATGGTATCTTTCTACAAATCCTTCAACAGAGAGTGGCCAGGAATCGCCATATGCAACTACAACGCCAACGTTGCCGAAAGGTACAACAACTAAGCCACCCACCACTACTTCGGGTACGGTAAAGACGGGTGCGACGCCAAAGCCGACGCCTACGTCTGCAAAAATAGTGGGCGTCGGTACTCTTTCGTACTTATTTAGTTTCAGAGAACCTTTGATCTGCACCATCAAGCCGAGTGCCTCTGTAAAGCGCTCAGGAACAATGTACATTGCCGAAGGGAAAATGCGCGCCAATTTTGTAGGAACATCGATGCTACATGACGGCATGTACCTCTATGTATGGACAAATGGTGCGTCAACAGGCCTGAAGCTCCCTGCAGCTTCAAGCGTAAGTGGCAGTTTAATCGCAACTAAAGGTGGTTTCGATCTGGCAAACGATCTCTCCTTCGCATGCAATCCTTGGAAGACGGATGCGAGTTTCTTTGTGCCGCCATCTTCAATCACATTTTCTGAAACTCCTTAAAAGAAAGGGTAAGTTTGTGCCCTACTTTGTCTATCTTTTAGAGTGTGAGGACAACTCTCTTTACACAGGAATAACGACTGATGTTCGGCGGAGATTTCTTGAACATGTAAACGGTATCGGTGGCCACTTCACGAGAGCAAGAAGGGCGAAGCGTATTGTCTATACTGAACAATACCCCGATAGAAGCTCAGCGCTAAGGCGCGAGGCAGCTATTAAAAAAATGACGCGGGAAAAGAAATTGGCGCTCATTAAGTAAAACAGTCCGTCTCGCCATCCCCGCCGCAAAGCGAGCGAGGCATTCTGGCCGATTCCAGTAAAAGGAAAAGGCCACCGCATGGGGTGGCCTTTTGTCGGACGTTTACCTGGCGATTTTTTTATTCTCGCCAATGAGAGTTCCATTAGGGTCGGGTTTTCTCTCGCAAGCAGGACAGTAAGGAACATTTTCGTACTGATTTTTTTCGGTGCCAAGGAGAGAGAGTCGCTCATGACGGATTTCATGCACGACTTCGGCTCTTTCCGCGGCCGTTCCGCATTTCAAGCATTCCAAACGATCGAAACTTCCTTCCTTTGCCACGTACATCTGCTCAGGATTCTCTTTCTTCCGTACATAGAATACCCTGAGGTGTTTTTGCAAAGGGGTTCGCTCGAGCTTGTGATCATCGGAGTAGTGCCCCCATACGTTGTACCACTCAAGACGAGTAGGATCTTGCAGTAAAACGGAAGATGTAACTTCTTCGGTCATGAGTATGTCTCCCTGGTTGATTAGAACTGCCACTCGCGAGATTACTACGCAGTTCGACGAGCGTCAATAATTTTTTCTTTAGCATTTTCTTCAGGTGTCGGATAGAATGGTCCGTATCATGCCTTTGCTACTACGAGGAGCGAGTATAAGTGTCGCTGTCATTGCGCTCGTCTATGCTCTTGAATACTCAAATTTTTTTGTCACAGAGTATCGTTCAGTTGTTGCTGGTCTGTCAGAACGCTTCATACCGCTGCCCGTGCTGGATAAGGTCGATTACGATGCGCGACTCTTCGCCCTTGCGCACGTGGTTCCTTTTACCCTTGCGACCTCTACCGCTACTACGTCACCACAACTCTGGCCAGCTAAGGCGGCGTATCCAAATATCGGCGCCATTTTGCCGTTCAAACGCATCGTTGCCTACTATGGAAATTTCTATTCAAAAAAGATGGGCGTGCTCGGTGAATACCCGACCGAGGAGATGCTCATGATGCTCTCAAGTACGACGGCGCAATGGTCTGCCGCGGATCCGACAACGCCCGCGGTGCCGGCTATCCACTACATCGCCGTCGTTGCACAGGATGGGGCAGGGAAGGATGGGAAATATATTCTCCGGATGCCGGACGATCAGATCGAGCATGCTCTCGATCTCGCAAATCGAATACAAGGACTCGTATTTCTTGATGTGCAGGTGGGGAAAAGTACGTTGCAGTATGAGCTCCCAATGCTCGAAAAATATCTGAAGATGCCCCAGGTCCATCTTGCCATCGATCCGGAGTTCTCGATGAAATACGGTCATAGGCCCGGCAGCGTCATTGGCACCTTTGACGCAGTCGACATAAATTATGCCGCTGAATATCTTGCGAAACTCGTCCGCGACAATCACCTGCCACCGAAGATTCTTGTCGTACACCGCTTCACGCAAAAAATGGTAACGAATTACAAACAGATACTGCCATTGGCGGAGGTGCAGATGGTAATGGATATGGACGGTTTCGGGCCAAAAGAGATGAAGAGAGAAACGTATGCGAAAGTAATATATGAAGAGCCGGTGCAATTCGCCGGCATAAAGCTATTTTATAAAAACGACAGCAGACCCCCTTCGACCGGCCTCTTCACGACCGACGAAGTCCTCGATCTTACTCCTTCGCCGATCTATATTCAGTATCAGTGATCCCAGAGTGAATCCGCGAGGTTTATTCGGGAACCTTTGAACGAGACTCCTTCGCCGATGAGTTTCGCTCGCTTTGTAGAAACGCCGCCGAAGGCGTAGCCGGTCAGAGCTCCAGTGGAGCTCACGACGCGGTGACAAGGGACTTTGTTGGTGTCAACATTGCGAGACATAAGTTGTCCGACGGCGCGAGCAGCTCGCGCCGATCCTGCAAGGCGGGCTATCTGGCCATACGTAGCAACTCTTCCTTTCGGAATTTCTGCAGCTATCTTATAGACCTTTGCGCCAAACGGGGTCATACATTTTTCTGGGTTAGGATGGGATTGTCAGCCGTTGTTCATTTTTCTCCTCTCAGAATTATCTTTTCGTCGAAACCTCCGCGTTCCTCCCGCTTCTGTAACCGCAGGTCTTCGATCTTGTCATACTCGGGAAGTTTCCGAAGTGCCTCGATGACTTCCAGCACATCAGCTAATTCTTCGGGATCACCCGCTTCAGTAAATTCACCAACTTCTTCTACTAATTTTTTCACCAACTCCTCTTTGTATTCCTCGGGTGATGCGATTCTTTTTTCATACGAAACACCTTTCCTTTCGAGTATCTCAGGAATTTTATCTCGGACTAGCTTGTTGTAGATTTTCATAAGACGAGTAGTAGGCGTGGAGCTTATCAGGATCGCCAACTTCAGTCATATGGTATCATTTCCCGCATATGGAAAACAATCAATCAAACGATAAATTTTTACCAGCAGCAGTCTTGGTCGCCGGACTTCTTATCGCGGGTGCCGTTATGTGGAACGGCTCGCGCCCGACAGTCCAGGGCGATGCCTCAGGCACGGGAGCGACACCAAAAGTGAACGTTAAGGATGTGAAGACTGACGGTAATCCTTTTATCGGTCGAGCGAATGCGCCAGTTACCATGGCCGTCTGGGACGACTTCCAGTGCCCGTACTGCAAGAAGTTCAAAATCGAGACAATGCCGGAAATCGTTAAGAATTATGTAGATACGGGGAAACTCAAAATTGTATTCATGGATTTCCCGTTCCAAGGCGAAGATTCAGTCACCGGAGCTCTATACAGCCATGCAGTTTGGAAGCTCTATCCGGAACAGTATCATTCGTGGAACACCGCGATGTTCACTGCCCAAGATGTAGGAGGAAATCAGGGTTTTGGTGACGCTGCATCGATTGACAAGCTTACTGCAACTATTGCAGGTATCGATGCTGTGAAGGTTGCCGCTGATGTGAAGGCGAATACGGTCGCCTATCAGACAATAATAGATGCCAATAGGGCCGAGGGTCAGAAAGTCGGCATTGATGCGACACCTTCCTCTCTCATTGGTACGCAGATGATTCAAGGGGCGTATCCCTACCCGGATTTTAAAGCGGCGATAGACGAAGCTCTGAAGTAATCAATAGTACGAAACACCGCGCTCCGCTGCGGAGCGCCGCATTTGCTATCATTGCCGTATGCGAATCCATGAATTAGGCCATGTCGTGCTGTATGTTAC
>CAYHML010000049.1:0-5776 GCA_964357675.1 uncultured Candidatus Saccharibacteria bacterium
CTTGCTTCTGGGGGGATGGTGAGGGACGGTTTGTAGAGCTCTGAAAATTCCTCACCGTCTTGTTTGTAGGCGAGCTGGCATATAAAATCATTCTCAGTGTTACCAGTTGTTTCTGTGTCAAAAAAAAGAAAATGTGTCATGAGAAAAAGTATACCACATCCCTTTATTATTTTCAGATACTATTGCGTAGAGGTATTTGTTGCGTTCTTTTCTTTTTCTTGAGCTGCGCGAAGTTTTTTGAGTTGTGGAATAATTTTTTCTATATCCTCAGGGCTTTTGAATCCATAGTATGCTTCGTCCCAAATGACGAGCGCAGGAAGAGTGTTCCTGATCCCGTAGATAGACTTCATTGTCTTTACGACAGAGAGATCGAGATTGTAATCGAATGAATAAATACGAATCTCAGGGAACTCTTCACGGAGCTTGGTGAGTACGTAGCCTTCGCGTTTGCAGTCATCGCAATCACCTGCGTTGGAATAGAAGTAAATAATAGTGATGGGCTTGATACCACACTTTTCGTTGATCTTGCCTACGAGAAGATAGTCCTTCACCTGGAGGAGGGAATAATATTTTTTGAGATCAATTACTTCTTTATTTTTGTCACCAAGATTTTCTTCTGTATAAGAAAGTTTCTGTGCGAGGTTGTTGAGCTCTTCTGAAAATGCGGTGCGGTGGTCAACTGTTCTACATGATGATTCTTTGAGGAGGGCGAACTGTGTCTCTGACGCAAGAATATCGAGGGCGATATTGTTTTCAATTGATTTTATTTCTTCAATGCGTTTTTGTGAAAAGCGGTTACTGATAAGTAGTGCGCCAAAGAAAACGAGTGCGGTAACCACAAACGCAAGCATGTATTTTTTTGTATCAATTTTTGCGCGCATAAATTTTAAATATTATTACATTATCTCCATTTAGTACCTTTCGATAAAATGATATTGATGATCGCACGGCCGAACCATAATGGTGCTACCATACCATAGAAAACAAGGAAGTAAAAGATGCTCAAACTTGGACGAAAGCGTCCTTCGGCAAGTTTGGTGCCGTTCCAAATAATGACGAGCGCAAGTCCAATAAATATGTACGCAAGGATCGCCATAAAGTCGGTGTTGAAGAAAAATATATCAAAACGAGGAAGAGCAAAAATGAATCCTGCAGTGCTTATTTCAATTATTTTTTCAATAATGCTTTGTACTGCATGAAAGGCGATGAATCCAAAATTATATAAAAAGATAAACACCCCAAAGAAAGAAAGGGGGAGTGTTATCATGCCGAGGATACCGTACTCGCGCCTGAAAAGCATAAAGCGGTAATCGAGCGTATTTTTCATTGTGCCATATGCCCAACGGAGACGCTGGCGATACAATTTATATAGCGTGCCTGGTGTTGAAGTATGCACGTGGGCCGTATGTACATTGCGAATACGCAAGTGGTGCGCCTGCATACGAAGCGCAAATTCCATATCTTCCGTGTTGTGCGCTTTCTTATAAAGACCAATTTTTTCAAATACTTCTCTACGGAAAATAGAAAAAGGCCCCGGCGTTACGTTGATCGCATCAAGTGGCGAGAGCATTCGTTTGAGGAATGCGCCCGTGTGATACTCTGTTTTCTGCATTTTTTGAAGAATCGTTTTCGGGTTGTGTACGATGAGTACGGGTGTTGCCGCCATCATCACAGGGTCTTCGTTAAACGCGTGCGCAATTTCAATAAGCGCATTTTTTTCTACAAAAGAATCTGCATCGAGACATCCGATGAGGTCGGTATTTGTTTTTTTGATACCGAGATTAACGGCCGTGTGTTTCCCACCGTTTTCTTTATGAATGAGCGCAACTTGTGGTTCGTGTGCGAATTTTTGTATTACCTCCCACGTGCTGTCTGTTGAACCATCGTCGACAATAAAAATCTTGAGTTTCTCTTTTGGGTAATTGAGATCGAGAAGTGAGTGAATAGTTCCAGTGACGGTTTTTTCTTCGTTCCAACAAGGAACAATAATCGTCACTGAAGGGTAGTGAGGGAGTTTAGTACGATTAGGCTTTTCTTGAAGGGCGAGCCGTTCTTCAAGAAAAGTAATAAGGAAAAAGACCTCGAGGTAGAGGGTAATAAATAAAAAAACGTAAAGAATACCGCTGAAAAATGCTTCTGCCATAGGTGGATTGTCGCTTATGCAACAAATTGCTTATTAAAACTCACTATGCCAAATTTTCAGCAAATTGTCCACCTTTTTACATAGGGCTACTCTATGTAATAAAGTGAATAATAAACTCGTTAACGTTCTTAGTTTGTTCCTTATATTCTACAAAATATATGGTACAATTTAGCGTATGAATTTTTCTGTTATTAAAAATAGCGCTGCACTTGCGACGACACCACTCCGTCGTGATGCTCTCGAAATCCTCGAGGCAGGGTATCAGGCAATCCTCACGAAAGAGGTGGTAGGGAGCGAGGTTGAGGTTAATGGTCAATATTTGCGTATTGGTGACCGCGTGATCGCGCTCAGTGTTTTTAAGCGCATCTTTTTTGTGGGTATTGGTAAATGCGCGCTTGATGCGGGAGAAGTGTTTGAGGAGAAACTTGGTTCGTGGCTTACGGACGGTATTATACTCGACGTGCGGGGCGCGACCTTAAAAAAACTTCGCTCCAAGATAGGTACACACCCATTTCCTTCAGAGCAAAATGTAGAGGCGTCACAGTCAATTGCTGATCTGCTTGAGGGTTTAACGGATACCGATCTTTTGATAACGGTTATCTCGGGTGGTGCGTCATCACTATTGTGTTTGCCGTACGACCTTACATGCGAAACGATTGGACTCATTACGAAGACGCTTATGGACAAAGGGGCGACGATTGATGAAATTAATACATTTCGAAAACATACGTCAAAAATACAAGGTGGACAATTTGCTAAGCTCGCATATCCCGCAACGGTAGTGTCACTTATTTTTTCTGATGTGCCAGGCGATAACGTTGCAACCGTGGCATCGGGGCCAACGGTACTCGATACGACAAATATTGCTGACGCACGCGCAGTCCTCGAAAAATATGATATTGAAAATTTGTGTAAATTGCCTGAGTGTGAACTTGTAGAAACGCCAAAAGATCCTGAATATTTTTTGCGGGTAAATAATATTTTATTTATCACCACAAAAAAAGCTCTGGAAGCAATGCGTCGTTCGGCCGAGCATCTCGGATACAACGCCGAGATTGTGAGTGCGGAACTTCAGGGTGAGGCGCGGGCGGTGGGGCAACGTCTTGCTCTCGAAGCAACGACACCGAAAACTTGTCGTTTATGGGGTGGCGAGACGACGGTGTTGGTGAAAAAAGAAGGCAAGGGTGGTCGCTGTCAGGAGGCAGTGCTTGGCGCACTTACTAATATACAAGAAGGTGTGCTTTGTATCGCGTCGACATCGGACGGTTGGGACAACACACCGTTTGCGGGAGCTATTGGCGACGCCGTGACGCTCGAGCGTGCGCGTGAGCTTGGACTCGACCCCTTGACCGCAAGTGAAAATAACCAAGCGTACAATTTTTTTGAAAAAGTCGGTTCACATATTGATACAGGGCGCACGGGAGCAAATGTATCTGACTGGTATTTTACATTAACCTCATAAAGATACTTATACACTGTTTATTATTAATAATACCTATATAATAATCAAATAAACATGAAAAATATTAATATTATTATTGCCAGTTTCTTTACATTTTATGTTTTCTTTCTTTGTTCTCCAATACAAATCTCCGCAGCAACCGAATCAGTCCGTATCATCCGCCAGGACTGTACAGGGTACACCAACTGTTACACTTCACTTTCCGCGTGGGAAGCAGGGGAGAACAGAGACCTCACAGCTACGGATGAGATTGCGGTTGCGAGAATCGAAGGAACTTGGACTAACCCAGATACGGCTGCATTGGTAATTAACGGGTGGACAACGGGACCGGATAATTATATAAAAATCTACACCGCATCTGAGGCCAGGCATAGCGGGGTTTGGAATGCGGGAAAATATAGACTAGAAACAACTGACATAGATGCATTCAGCATTCAAGAAGACTATGCTAAAATTGACGGCCTCCAAATTAGAGTTATAAACCCAAGCGCTCCAAGAAAAGAATTTTTTTCCTATTACAATCAAAATGGTGAAATAACTTTAGGAAATAGCATAATTCATGGCTCTGGATCAAATAGTGTCGGTATTGGAATCAATAGCGCTACTACTGGGAGCATAAATCTATACAACAATATCATATACAACACAACCAACACTTTTTTCGGAGGTGTGCGATACGGCGGCACAGGTACTCTAAAAGCCTACAATAATACCATAATAAACTCATACTATGGAATCAGGAGGGCCGGCGGAGCTGCCATTGCAAAAAATAATATAGTCATTAATGCTATTTCCTCTGATTATCTATCAGACAGTTCGGTTGCTTGGGGAGTCGGCTCTAATTATAATATCTCTTCCGATGGAACATCCACTGGCGGAGCTAATGATAAAATAAATCAGGCTGTTGCATTTGTAGATTCTGCTAACAATAATTACCATCTCGCCTCCTCTGACACAATAGCGAAAGACGCGGGTACTGATTTATCTGCCGATGCCAATTTAGCATTCACGACCGATATCGACGGTGAAACCAGATCCGGAAGTTGGGATATCGGCGCAGATGAATACAGTACGGCCGGAGGAACACCTGTCGCGGATACTGCCGCTCCAACAAGATTGAACGGCTCACCGACAGGCGCGCTTGCAGCCGGTACAACGCAAACAGCTTTGGCTTTATCCACAAATGAAAATGCGACTTGCAAATACGGAACTATAGCAAATATCGCCTATGCCTCGATTGCGAATACTTTTTTAACTACCGGCGTAACTTCTCATTCCGCATCAGTCTCAACCCAGAATGGGCAATCATATACATACTATGTGAGATGTATTGATGGATCCGGAAATGCCAATGCAGATGATTATACTATTTCTTTTTCCGTAAGCAATCCTGCTGTAGCGGATACCAATGCGCCATCTGCTCCGGCTAATTTATCCGCAACTGCAATTTCTTCTTCGCAGATCAATCTTTCATGGACAGCTTCGACTGACAATATCGGCGTGGCCGGATACAGGATATTCAGGAATGGAACACTGATTGCGACAACGACTGTAGCTAATTATTCCAACACCGGACTGATCGCTGTAACTGTTTATTCCTATGCTGTTTTAGCTTTTGACGCCGCCGGCAATGCTTCCGCGCAGACTGCTTCGATGTCAGCGACGACTTTGGCGCAGACAACGACAATCATATCCTCCGGAGTGCCTAAATTATTTTTTTCTGACATGACAGACGGCCCGACTTCCGGATGGGAAAATTCTGCCACAAAAGGAGCGGCAATCACTATTTGGGGAAATAATTTCGGATCAACAAGAGGATCTGCAAGCATCAATGTTTGCGGGGTCACCTTAAACGCAGATTCTGACTTTGCCGAATGGGGAGCGACTACAAATCCCACAACCGCCAGAGGCCTGCAAAGGACTACCTTTTGGCTGAACTCCAGCATGACAACCGGACCGGGAACAATCAGTGTTACCACAGAAAATGGAGCAAGCGCAACCATTCCGTTTTATTGTCGGAGCATAGGATCAAGTCATATATATTTCATGTCCAGGACCGGAAATGATACAAATTCTGGCTCATTATCGACTCCTGGCACAAATAACGGCCCCTGGCTTACCTTAACTAAAGTGAGAAACACTGTAGTGGCCGGAGATGTTGTCTATTTTAG
>CAYHML010000050.1:0-5177 GCA_964357675.1 uncultured Candidatus Saccharibacteria bacterium
TTTATTCGCCTCAAGTCCTTTAAACGCTGTTTGTACGCTGTGACGAAATGTCATATTATTTTACAAAATTCTCCTCGCGTGCGCGATGAGGGTTACTAATGACGCTGTCGCTTTCCACGAGTCCGTCCTTGATACGAATAATACGCTTTGCGTGTTCTGCGGTGTGCGTTTCGTGCGTGATGAGAATGATCGTGTGACCTTCTTCCTCGTTCAATTTTTGCAAAATATCAATCACTGAACCTCCCGATTTTGAGTCGAGATTTCCTGTTGGTTCATCAGCAAAGATGACTTCGGGGTTGCAGACGAGAGCGCGTGCAATAGCTACGCGCTGGCGTTCTCCTCCTGAAAGCTGTGTTGAGTCAAAAGAAGCACGATGACTAAGGCCGACGGATGTAATGGCTTTTAGTGCGCGCTCATCCCATTCCTTTTCAGGTATCGCTGAATAGAGAAGAGGAAGTTTTACATTTTCGAGTACACTCGCATTGGGAAGCAGGTTGAACGACTGAAAAATGAAACCAAGCTTTTGATTGCGAATGTGTGCAACTTCGTCTCCTGTATATGATCGCGCGTCCTGTCCGTCAAAAATATATGTTCCGTCGGTGTAATTATCGAGAAAACCCAGAAGATGAAGAAGGGTTGATTTCCCTGATCCTGAGGGGCCCATAATCGCCACAAATTCACCTTTGTTGACTTCGAATGATACGCCATGAAGAACTGGCGTTTTGACTTCTCCGTCTTGGTAGACCTTGGTGAGATTGTTGACGGTAATGAGGGCCATGAAAATAAAATTGATAAATATAAAAACAAAAAATCTATTATTTTGGTGCGGTGATGATTGTTGTTCCTTCAATAATTCCTTCAATAATTTCAATAGAACCATCAGAACCACGAAGACCTGTGATTACTATTGTCTCGGTCGTCGTTCCTGTGTCAGTAACTACCATAACTGTTTTTTTGCCGTCTTTGTTAATTATGGAACGCTGAGGAATAGATAATACGTTTTCTTTACGTGCAGTGGCAATATCTATATTTGCGGTCATTCCTGACTTTATACGTGCATCGTTTTTAATAAACGCAAGTGTTACTTTGTAGGTGGGAACATTATCGATAATTGTTTCTGCGGTATCGATGCTCACGACGCGTCCTTCAAAAATTTCATCACTTCCGTATGCGTCAAGGGTAATTTTCGCTTGGTCACCTACATGTATTTTTGCGATGTCTGCTTCAGGTACATTTGCCTCTATTTCGAATGACGTATCTGAAATAATACTAATGAGTGGTGACGATGCATTTGCGTATTCTCCCACCCGTGCATCCATTGTGATAACTGTGCCCCCAATGGGTGCGTAGATTTTGTATTTAGCGAGTTCACCACGCGCACCCAGAACACGGGCTTCTTGTGCCTCAATAATTTCATTCGCCGTACCTGACCTTAAGAGTGCGAGTTCATTACGTGTTTTAATTGCCGTGAGGGTGAGAGATGCAATCGTTTGCTTTTTCGTATTGATGGTTGCAAGCACCGTGTTGAGATTGGTGCGTGCACTGTTTATATTGGTGCGATAGGTGTCGAGGTCGGGGTTTGCAATCGTGCAGTCAAGAGTGAGGGTACGACTGACACCCTCAAGGAGTGATTTCGTTACCTTTAAGTGATTTTCTGTTTGCGTAAGTAGATTAAGTTCTGTGGTACTGGTTCTTGGCACTCCATTATTCGCATTTATTTCTGTGCGCCATATATCAAAGTCGGTCTCTACGTGGTTCTTGAGTGTAATTATTTCATTATCAAGCTGGCTGTCGCACACTTGATAGGTGATATTGTATGAGGTTGTTCTGAAACCAGAAAAAATGCCTGTCATTTTTGTGTGAAGTGCATCGTCAGCTTTACTGAATGCATCGACTGAGATGTCGGAGATTCCATTGTATGCATTGATAAGATCTTGCTCGTATTTTGCGAGCTCGGTTTCTTTTATGGTGATTTCCTCAGGGCGTGTGCCACGCTTGAGCTCGGCAAGACGTGCTTCGTATTCAAGGAGACTTGCCTGTGCAGATGAAGACTCTAGTTCTGCAAGGAGGGAACCTTGTGATACTCGTTGGTTGGTGCGAGTATATACGTGTTGGATTCGTCCACTTTTCTCAAAGCCAAGTTTAACGCTCGTGGTAGGTTCAATTCGTCCCGTTACGCTGACTTCTTGGACAACATCTCCGCGTTTTACTGTGGTAGTATCTTGTTCTTCTGTTTTTGAAGAACGACTATTCCACCAAACACCAAGGAGGAGTATTCCAATAATTACGCCAGTCCATACGAGATATTTCTTTGGAATTTTTTTCATATAGTAATTGTATCATATTAATATAGTCGTAAAAAATAGTGTATTTTTTTTAATTTTTATGTATAGTGTGGTCATTATATTAAAAAGTGATAGGTAATTTTTATTATGCCAATACCAAAATTAGGAACTGTTGCGTATAAAATTAAACGCTCTGCGACGGGACTTGGGCTGTTTGCTGACGAGCCTGTTAAACGTGGTACGTGGATTATTGAATATGTGGGAAAGGTGGTGCGTGGAAAAGAGGTGGATGCGCGAGCAGGAAAATATTTATTTGAAACAAGTCGTTATCGTATGATCGATGGGCGTGCACGTTCGAACACTGCACGGTACATCAATCATTCTTGTAAACCAAATTGCGAAGTGGAAATTTTTGGTGGGCGGGTGTTTATAAAAGCAATCAAGCGTATCGAAGCCGGTGATGAATTTACGTATGATTATGGCAAAGAGTACGTGGATGAATATATCAAACCCCATGGTTGCCGGTGCTCCCCGTGTCGTACTGCGCCAAAGAAATAACTATAGAAGAGCAATAATACACACAACTTATTTCACTAGCTTGTGCGGATTATGGTTATGACACGTTTTTTCGCTACATCGCTCCGGAATTTTTTTCTTGCCATCCATCATCAGGGCGCCACAGGCAGTGCCATCCACTTTCTTGTAGGTACAGTAGTTGCCGGTAGGACGTGCTTTGATAGCATTTTTACAATCTGGGTAGTTGGTACAACTGTAAAAGATACCGAAACGACCCTTGCGTTCGGTCATAAAACCTTTTTTACATACAGGGCAGGGGACGCCGGTATGGTTGCCGAGTGCGCCAGTTTCGTCCTTTTTGATAAATTTACATTTAGGGTAGCTTGAGCAGGAAATGAAGCGCCCAAAGCGACCTTCGCGCTCTACAAGGTTTGCTTTTTCGCACTTAGGGCATAGTTCCCCAGTGTCGCGTGGCCCTTGGAGTTCGGTACCATCAAGGGTGCGCGCGCCATCACATTCAGGATATTTTTTACACGAAAGAAACTTTCCATTTTTCGAGAGTTTAATAACCATTGCACCACCGCACTTAGGACATTTGTGTTGAGGATCGGCATCGCCAAGTGTGGTGATTTTATCAAGCTTGTCTTTTTCTTTGACGTCTTTCGAAAATGGGCCGTAAAATTCCTTGAGTGTTTTTACATACTCACGCTCGCCGTTTGCAATATCGTCGAGTTTGTCCTCCATTTCTGCGGTGAAAGAATCACTGATGTAGTTTTCAAAGTTTTTCTCGAGGAATGAACTCACCACATCACCCGTGTCGGTAGGTTTAAGCGCTTTGCCTTCCTTGGTAACATAGCCACGATCAATGATGGTTTTGATAATAGACGCATAGGTTGAAGGACGTCCGATGCCACGCTTCTCAAGTTCTTTTACCAGACCTGCTTCCGAGTAGCGTCCGGGTGGTTCGGTAAATTTTGCTTGGTCAGAAATTTCGAGAAGGGTGAGCATTTCATCCACCGCAACCTTGGGAAGTTCTACATCTTCACCGCGGGCATTGGGATCGGCAGCGAGCCATCCGGAAACAATGACGCGCGAACCCGTAACAGAAAAGTTTGGAATAGTGCCTTCTTTTACATTTGCCAAAATAGTAGTGCGGGCAAGTTTCGCGTCAACCATTTGTGATGCAATAGTGCGCGCCCAGATAAGCTCATAGAGTTTCTTTTCTTCAGGATTGACACCCATAGAGTGTTTAGAAATATTTGTCGGGCGGATCGCTTCGTGTGCCTCTTGAGCATTTTTACTTTTCGTCGTAAACGTACGTGGAGATACCACCTCGTTTCCATAACGCTTCGTGATTTTTCCGTAAATAGTACTGAGGGCGTCCTTAGAAAGCGTCGTGCTGTCGGTACGCATATAGGTAATGAGGCCACGCTCGTAGAGTTTCTGCGCAATACCCATCGTACGTGATGGTGCAAAACCAAAACGCGAACTTGCCGCCTGCTGGAGTGTCGAGGTAATGAATGGTGCTTTAGGAGCGCGACTCACTTCGCTCTCTTTTACGTCGTGTACAAACCAAGGAGTATTTCTGCCAATTTTCAAAATATTTTTTACCACTGATTCGTCACGTGGTTCCTCGGTACACGACATCTCAAGTTCGCTTCCATCTCGTGTTTTAAAACGTGCGGTAAGCGTCCAATATGCTTCAGGAATAAACGCGCGGATTTCACGTTCTCGCTCCATAATGATACGAAGGGCAGGGGATTGAACACGTCCTGCGGACAACCCATAACGCACCTTTTTCCATATGAGACCAGAGAGGTCGTATCCTACGAGACGGTCGAGCACGCGACGCGCTTCCTGTGCTTTTACAAGATTGCTATCGATTACCCGCGGATGTTTGAGTGCTTCCTCTACGGCATTTTTGGTAATTTCGTGAAAAACAATACGCTGTGGTTTTTTGAGTCCACACGTTTCAGCGATGTGCCACGAGATTGCCTCACCTTCACGGTCGGGGTCTGTTGCAAGGAGGACTTCACTGGCTTTTTTTGCAAGCGATTCTATTTCGTGTACGACTTCTGCTTTTCCCTTAGAAATTTCATAGTGGGGAACAAATCCTGCAGGAATATCAATTGCTTTTTTATTGCTTTTAGGAAGATCACGTACGTGGCCGACACTCGCACGCACGACATATTCGTCGCCAAGATATTTGCCAATCGTTTTTGCTTTTGAAGGTGACTCAACAATGAGAAGTTTGTAATTTTTTGTTGCCATTTCCATTAGTAGTACTACGAACAGATTTTTTTTGCAAATATTACTATAAATATATTTTCTGATACTTGTAATGTTATCCACACCACACTGTTGACAAAAAGACAA